>CACXDP010000288.1 GCA_902766445.1 uncultured Coriobacteriaceae bacterium | reverse complement strand
TCCTGTCGCCGAGCCTGGCGTTGCCGGCCTTCCTCGCCTTGAGGACTGCCTTGCCCTCGGCGGAGTACTCGTTGGTGACGGTGGCGTTGTCCGGGTCGTAGGACACGGTGGAGGTCAGCTTGCCGGCCCCGTCGTCGGCGACGGTGACGGTGGCCGTGACCGGGCCGCCGTCGGACCAGGCGCCGCCCCAGCTGGAGGTCTCGGAGATCTCGTACACGTAGGTCTTGCCCCTGTCGGCGAGCCCCCAGCTGATCTTGCCGAACTTGGCCGCCACGTTGGCCTCGCTGACGCTGGCCTCGTCGCCGCCCTCTGCGGGCATCGGGGCGCCCTCGGTCACGGCGGTCAGCTTGAAGGTGGCGGGCAGCTTCTTGCCGTCGGCCTCGGGCCAGGTGCCGTCCTTGACGTCCTTCCTGACCTCGAGCTGCTCAAATCCCTCAGCACTGTAAGCGTTCTCGAACGTAGGGACCTTTAGCGTGTCCGAATCGTCGTACTTGACGGCGAGGGTACCGTCACCCTTGTCGGCTACGGTGACCACGACGGTCTTTGCTTCGTCGTCGTAGACGACACCATCCTTGACCCACTTGCCGTCCCTCTCCTCAGCGCCTTCTGGGACAATCTCGCGAATCGTGTAGGCGAACTCCCCGCCGACATCGTCGAGCGTGTACTGGTCGGCGTCGAACTCCACGGTCTGGCCCTGCTTTGCCAACCTCGTCTGGGTGGTACCGTCCGGCCTAGTGAGCTCGAAGGAGAACTTGGCATCACCGAGGCTCTCGTTCTCCGCCTTTTCCGCCTTGAGAATCGCCTCGCCGAAGGCCTCGTAGGTGTTGGAGATCTTCACGGTCTGCACAAGCGCCGAGCCCTCACCGGCTACAAGGTGGCCCCTGCCGTTGTCGACAACCCTGATGGTCACGACGTGGTCGACGGTGTCGTAGGTGATGCCCTTGCCGTCGCCCCTGGCCTCCCTGACGGTGTAGGTGTAGGTGCCTTCCTCGGTGAACTTGATCTTGCCGAAGGACTTGGTCCGGTCGGCGTCGGCCTTGGTGATCTCGACCCGGTCCTTTGCGGGCATCGGGGTGTTGGCGTCGGCGGGCGTCAGGGTGAAGGCGAACTCGTCGTCGTCCTTCCAGTCGCGTCCGTCCAGGACCTTCTGGACCCTTACCTCAGCATCCCCCTCGGCCTTATAGTCGTTCTCGAACGCGGGGACCTCGAGTGTGTCGGAGCCATCGTACCTGACGGCCAGGGTACCGTCGTCGTTGTCAGATACCGTGACCTTGATGGTCTCGATATCGGGGTCGTAGGTGACGCCATCCTTGACCCACCTGTCGCCGACCTCCTCGGCGCCCTCGGGCACTACCTCACGGATCGTGTAGATGAACTCCTTGCCGACGTCCTCAAGCGTGTACACCTCGGCGTCGAACTCCACGGTCTGTCCTTGCCTCGCCGACTTCGTCTGCGTAGTCCCATTAGGCCTGGTGAGCTCGAACTGGAAGGTCCTATCACTGAGTTTCTCATTCTCGGCCTTCTTGGCCTTGAGGACGGCCTTGCCGAAGGCTTCATACTTATTCTTGAAGGTGTAGCCGTGCGCGTTGCCGTTGGTGGTCATGTTCCTGTACGTCGCAGAGATTGTGCCGTCGCCGTTGTCGTGTAGGGTAACCTCAATCACTACGTCGGTGTCATCATAGGTGACACCCTTGACGCGATCGGTCTCGTCTTCAGGGATGACCTCGCTAACATGATAGATGTAGGTGGTATCGAGATAGTCGCCATCGGCATTTCTGGTGAGGTCACTCAAGTCGTAGGACACGTCCGTGAAGTACACTCGCTCCTCACCCTTGTTGTCTATGGTCTCGGAGCCGTCTGCGTGCTCCGCGCCGCCCACGTTGCGCCCGACCAGCACGAAGCTGAACTCGCCGTCCCGGGCCTCACGCCCGGAGAGGTCCTTCTGCGCCCAGAAGTTCGCCGTACCAGTCGCCTCGTATTCGTTCTCAATCGTCAGGCTGTCCCCGCCATCGTATTTAATGGATTTGACTTCAATCTCGTTGGAGTCGTCTTTCTTGCCCACGGTCACAGTCACGACGTGAGGGTCGCTGTCGTAGGTGATGCCGCCCGCGCCGCCGCCTGTCTCGGTGATGGTGTAGTTGTAGGTGCCAGATCTAGCGTACTCGATCTCGCCGAAGTCGGCGGTCGGGATGTTTTTGGCCACGGTCTTGGCGACCCTGCCGTCCCGCGCGCTTGCGGGCATCGGCGTCGCCACACCCCCGTCGGTTGTGTTGTTGCCGGCCTCAAGTACGAAGGTGAAAGACCCGGCATTGCCCCAGCTATTTATGGACTTCGTCGCGAACAGGCTCGCCTTCGAGGACGAGCTGCTGTTGACGATGGAAAGGGGACCCCTTCCTCCGTCGTAGGTCACCTCAGCGCTCAGCGCGTTCGTGGTCACGTCCCTCGCCACCACGACATCCACGACGTGCGGGGTCGTGTCGTAGGTGACCCCGTCGACGCCGTCATCAACTTCGGTGATGGTGTAGCTGTAGGTGCCAGATTTGGCGTATTCGATCTCGCCGAAGTCGGCGACCAGGCTGTCCTTCGTCACGGTCCTGACGACCCTGCAGTCCCGGGCCCCCTCAGGCATCGGGGTACCCTCATCCGCCTCAAGCACGAAGGTGAACGACGTCGCGTTGCCCCAGTCGTTGATCTGCTTAGTGGCCTCGATCCTCGCCTCTGCGGGTGTGAACCTGTTAGTGAAGTCCGCAGACAAGGACGCAACCGCTTCCTGGCCAGCATCGTCGTCCTTGCAAATCCTCAGGGTTCCGTCACCGTTGTCCGCGACTGTCACCCTGACCTTCTTCGCGCCGTCGATGGCGACGCCGTCGACGGTACCAGTCTCGGTCACGGTGTACTCATACGTATTTCCTGCGTCGGCGAGAGCGTAGTTGACCTTGCCAAAAGTGAAGTCGGCCTTGGTACCGCTCGTGGGCCTGATGGTCACCGAGGTCTCCTCCGGCATGGGAACGCCGGCGGCGGACACAGTGAAGGTGTACTCGTCGCCCTCCTCGAAGTCGCGGCCGTCCATGGTCTTGGACCCGTCGAAATCGATTGAACCTGTGGCCTCATAGGTATTGGTAACCTCGGCCGTGGCCTTGTTGTTCTCATACGTCACCGCAGCAACCAGATTGCCATCATCGTTTTTGGTCACGACTACAATGACTTGGTGAGCGGTCTTGTCGTAAGTTACGCCGTTTCTCTTGAAGCTGCCAGCCTGAAGCATATCGACGGCACCGGCCTCGAACAAGCTCCCCCACGTTGCTCCAGAAGCATTCGTCGCATCGTCGGGTAAGACTTCCTGCACCGTATACGCGTATGTGCCAATCGCGCCATAGTGTATCGTGCCGAAATCAACGACCGGGGCGGACTTTGTAGCTGTTTTAACTACAGTCGGAATGGTTGTCTGAATCGCGTTGGAACCAAAGTCGTAGAAGGCTTCAGCGGTCGCCCCCTCAGGCATCGGCGCGTCGTTCATCGGCACGAGCCTGAGGTCGAACGCGTTGCCATCGACCCATGGCGCAAGTATCTTGCTCGCCTCGATGCTCGCCTCGGTCTCCTCGACGCTGTTGATGATAGTGTACTGATACGTCCCGCCAGTCCCCGAGGACGCGCTTATGCTCGCTGTCCCTCCATCATACGTGCCTTGGGTATAGTCATCACCATCGTAGATGACTTCCCGATTACCGACCTTGGTCTCTATGACACGATATTCAACGATGACATCTTCGGTTCTCTCGGTCGCGGGCAATTGCGCTGGCACATCTAGCGGAAGGCTGTAGAATGCACCCTTCCAGCTTTTAGACTCGTCCTGTTCCTTCTTCAGGACAATCGTCGTGGGCTCGGTGGTATCCACCCATACGTATTCGTCGCCCTGCATGACTTCCTTGCGGATGGTGTCGGACCATGGACCCCAGTCGCCATCGTTGTTCTTTATACGCTGCTGAAGCTTGGCGGTGACTTCTTCGCTCTCGTGATTCTCGTTGCCATCCGCCCAGACTTTCTCGACTGTGACATCAGTTCCCGGGTAGTTCTTGACCGTCATGTTGTCGCCGGAATAGTAGATGCGCGGATGTGCTGTATAGTCCGTCTCTCCGAATTCGGAGATCATGAACTCATAGTATGAATCGTCAAGCATGAAACCGTCCGGCGCGGTTATCTCATGCAGGTAGTAGTTCGTGTTGGATTCAAGGTTCCAGCCCAAGGTCGTCTCA
The DNA here is from genome assembly GCA_902766445.1 of uncultured Coriobacteriaceae bacterium. Lineage (GTDB taxonomy): Bacteria > Actinomycetota > Coriobacteriia > Coriobacteriales > Atopobiaceae > RUG440. The sequence goes on along the minus strand of CACXDP010000288.1, from coordinate 36,812 downwards.
TCGCCTTGGACACGCGCTACGCCATCCTGCCAATCCGGTTCCTCATCGGTTCCCATATTGGTACGCTGAGTCGTAACCGTCACCGGCCTATTGTATTTGTCAGTTATGGGCTGTTTGTTAGCGTCAAGAAGCTCGAACACCGCACCGTTCAGTCGGCCCCCAAGGTTACCTGCCTCGTACTTCAGGATATGAATGACGGGGATGCTTGCTTGCCCTTCGCCACTGTTGTAGCGATGCGCATCTCCCTCGACGTAGTCGCTGTAGCCTTCCATCGTCGCGGTGTTCTTGAAGTGTACGTCAACCGTCGTGTGAGGTTCTCCGATGTTGTCATACACGACCTTCGCGCGATACCTGATTACTACCTTGGTCGCATCAGGAACCGTGTAGGTCACAGTGTCATCATCCATGTCACACGACAGAATCTCGCCCTGCACTGCCTTGATTGAGGCTAGGTCGACGCTCAACCCCTCGACCTTATCGGTCATGACCAGTGGGTCACCGTCATTCAAACGCTGGGCACCCGGATTCAGCGTGATTTGGAAATCTGCCCAGATGTCATCGTCTACCTTGCTAAGCTCCTCTTCACTTGTCAGCAGCTCTTTGGTGAGACCCTCGTACCCAAACGTGACCTTCCCGATGCCTGTCTGGCCTCCCCACTCTGCACTATTGGTAAGGTCATACCCATTCTCACTCTGCGCCGCATAGCCCATAATCTTGTTCAGGGCGCTCGCGTCCTTTATGGTGAGATAATATACGATACCGTATATAGGATACAGCGCATTCGGGTTCCCGTCATGTCCCTTCTTCAGCGCATCAGCGTTTGTGGTGATGGTTATGCCATCGGCTGTATCAACGTAGGTGCAGGGAACTCCGGTAGTATGCGAGAGGTCCGTGCTGTCCATTGACTCGGGAATGTCTACATCACCCTCGTATTGAGTCCCGACATATACCCAGAAACCGTTTGCTGCGTTCCTGTACACCTCAAGAAGACTCGTGTCGAACGTATCCTCGATTGTGGAATGCACGTTTTCGAGTCCGAACAACTTGATGACATACTGATAGATTGGCAGTTCGATGCCGTTGACCGTACGGGTTCCGATCTGCTGTACTGACTTTTTGACTTCAGGAGCCGCCACGACGACAGTCGCTGTATCCGTGATCGTGTCAGTCCCGTAGTCAAGCGAGATGTTGTTGACGCGTGTGCGCCTGTCTGTATGCTCCTTTGAGAACTCGAGCCACTCTTCGGTAAGGTTTGTCTTGAGCGTCACCGTAACGACACGCGACGAATCAGTCGCCGCGAGACCCGGTTGCCCGTTATGGGTCAGAGTAATCGTCGCGGACGTAGCCCCTATCGAAACCTGCTTGTCTTCGCCGTCCACCAGGCCCGTCACCTCAACGGAGCCTTCCTTGACAACGTCGTACCACCGTTGCATGGTGTCATAGTTGAACGACGTTGGGTAGGTGTCCGTGATGACCGCCTTAGTCAGGCCCTCCTTGGGCACATTGATGCTCGCGGTCCACGTGACCTCCCTGTTCGCAAGGTCAATCTTCTCAACACTCTTTCTAATCAGAGGGACGTCATGATTTGGGCCTACTTTGCCAGTGCCCGTCGATTCCTGGTGGTCTTCTGTCGTCGCCGTATTGTCAACAGCGGTGATGTGCTCAATCTCGCTGACATCCACTTGCGTCTCGTACTCGATGATGTACTTGTATGGTCCATCCTCGTTCTCTGGCACCACGTATCGCCAAGAATATTCGTCTAGCTTCGTCAGCTGTCCTTGGTCCCAAGCAACCTCCGTCGGACCGCTCACGGTCTCTCCGTTGCGGTTCTTCTTCGTAATCTTGATGCCGTCGCCATACATCGTCATGATGTTTCGCGACGACTCCTTTATTGAGTCCGTGATGGAGCCACTCTTAGCGTTCACCTTGGCTTCGCCGTTGTACGTCACCGTCCACTTCAGAATCTTCTTGCCGTCCACCGTGGTGCCGGCATCGACGGCACCGCTCTTTTCAATGGTGGGCGTGTAATCAATCTCTCGCCTTACGTTGATCGGCTCGTTCTCGGGATCATCGTGGCTGACGACTTTGACTGAGTTGTTTGTAGTCGTCACGACTTTGCCATTCTCCAGCTTTTGGAGGACGGAAGGATCGATGGTGGCAGAATACCTCACGGTGATGACTTCACCATCTGACATGTCGCCAAGCGTATACTCGAAACTGTTGCCATCTACCGAAGTCGTGCCAGAAACCTGCCCTCCCTTGCTTGAGCTCGCGCTAAAGCTATCTGCGTCGAGGGTGAGTCCTGTACCCGTAAGGACATCGGTCAGCTTTACATCAACGCTGTTTCCGCTGGAGCGTACGGACACGGTGTACCAGAGCTTGTCGTTTATCCTATCGACACTCGCCGATTTGGAGGCTGTTACGCTGTTGGATCTGTCAACGTGGATATCCTTTTCCACCGAGTCGGAAAACACGATCTTGTCTCGTTCATTTGTGAAGTCACCTTCGAAATACAGGTCAAAATGCGTGTTTGAGGCACCGGTCAGCCTTGCATAGTTAGGATCGTCGATGTTCCAGTTAAACGTTATGAGCCCCGTCTCAGATATGCTGTAGGGATTGTTCTGGATCTTGTAGGTCTTGGTACCGATCTTTAGGTTGATGTTCAGCGAGCCGCTCTGCTCGTCAACATGGATGTCACCAGGAATCTGATACGTCAAGGGACCGTCATTATCGAACTGCAGTCCTCCGTTAGTCTCTGCAAACGACAACCTAATGGTATAGTCCTCCCCGGGCTTCACCACGTACTGTCCCTGCTCGTTGGTATGCGCGGAGAGGGAGACATTCGTCAAGAAGTTCGCGAGATTGGTGCTTTCTGCTCCCTGTGCCCTGAGGGTATCGCTGATTTCGCGCACGCGGGAGTTCGTGGCGACGGGCACCGATGATTCTTCCTCGGGCGGCCCTTCGTCCTCGGCTTCAAGCCTTTTGCCATCCTTGGTCTTATCGGCGCGCTCCTCTTCCCCCTTGGGCTTCTCCTCGTCGACGGGCTTCTCCTCTGCTTTGGGCTGCTCATCGGCCTCGACCTTAACGTCGGGTTGCTCCTCGTCGGCGGGCTGCTCCTCTGTTTTGGGCTGCACATCGGCCTCGACATCGTTGGCGGACTTCTCATCGTCCTTGAGCTGCTCGTCGGTCGTTATAACTGAGCTGGGCTCAACCTGTTCGGCAGCATACTTTTCCGGTTGTTTGTCGTCGTCCTTCGTATGAGTAGGTACGGGCTCCGTCTCTTGTTCGGATATGGCCTCGGTTGCAACAGCTATCGTCGCGCCATCCTTAAGGTCGTCCTTGGCGATGAAGTAGGTACCGGCCTCGCGCGCGGTGAGCTCGATCTCATCGTCATCGGCCTCGTATGTTACCCGAGCAATCTCGTAGCCGTCGTCTACCTTCACGGCAAAGACCATGTCGATATCGAGGGGTACGGTGAGCTCCTGGAACTCGGCGTCAAAATCATAACCGTCATATGTAAGTACGGCATTCTCAAGTCGCAAGACAAGCTTGGCTTCCATCTGCCCTGGCTCCGGAGGTTTTGCCTGAGCGGGCGTTCCCCCGCTTACGTCCTCATCCTCGGGCGTGAGCTCTCCAGCATTGTCTTGAACTTGCGAAAGCGCTTCTAATCGAACCTCCGTGGCCTCCTGCTGAGCCCACACGAGTCCCTGACTCGGCATGAGGCTCAGGACCATCGACACGCTAACCACCATGCTGAGAAAGCGCGTCATGGACATAAGTCGCTCGTGTCGCTTTTTCTGGCCCATATGCCCTCCCGCCATCGACGCTTACTGAAAACCTGCATCTTGTTCTTCAACGCGTACATATGTTCTATTATGAAAAACGAAATACTGTATTATAGTTTAGTATATCAGTCCGAAAATGTGAAGCATCATTTCTTTCACAGGAAGCAAAAGGGAGATAAATGTTTTAGAAAAAATATTGAAAGAACGCACTCATGGACTTGTTAGCCAAAAAAAGCTGTACATATGTTCTATTACCTGAAAAGAAGGCCGTTCGCTTCGGTTGCGTTTACCCGAAGTGAGCAAGCCTCTCATTATCGACGTCGAGATAGCGCAATCAGCAAGCGGCACCGCTGCTGGCAAGCATGGTGAGTAGCCGTGCGGCCATCTGCGCATGGCCTGCCGCCGATGGATGCTCCCCGTCAAGTAGCGTCACGTCGCCCTGATCGAGCAGACGCATGCCGTCCACGATTTCGAAGCCCCGTTTGCGCGCAGCAACACGTACGATGGCGGGAACCTCCCGCGCGCAGGAGCCCTCATGTACGGGGCAAGCGTCAGCATCGTGTCCCGTGGGCGTGATAGCCACCCTTCGCGCCTCGGGATATAGGCTCGCCACCTCGCGCAAATACGCCGTCGAGTCTCGCATGACGAGCGATGCGGGACAGATCTCGTGCCGGTAATTGTTGCCCAACTCGACCAGCACGAGGGCAACGTCCTGAACTGGCTCACCGATGAGCGCCGTAGGCTGAAAGACCTGTCCCCCAATCGAATGGTTGACAAGGTCGAGCGAGAGGGACTCGGCAACGAGAGACGGCCATGCGAGCATCGGATCATCCGCACAGAATCCCTGACCCAGAGAGTCACCGAGCACGAGCAGTCTCTTTCGCGCGGGAAGCGGTTCGATGTAGGTACCATCGGACCACAACTCGCGCAGCTCACAACCCCTCAGACACGGCAGCCATATGCATACCTCATGTCGTTCGCCAAGTCCGGGGATAGCCATTGTGGCGGTGCCGCTAGCGTCCGCCTCATCTAACGAAATGGAATAGATGCCCACTCCCTGTGCGTCCTCCATCCACGGCAGCGAGCGATTCAGGGGATGCGGCATTGCGCAGCCCCTTGCCTGTCCGTCCACCATGACGGAAATGCCGTCGTGAGGCATGCGCCTGCCATGATCGATTGCGGCTAGCACGACTTCCGTTCCTCGCGGCTCTTCGTCTAGGCGCACCGCCAGAGCCACTTCGGCACCATCGGTGGCAAAGCGCAGACACACGCCTGCGCTCGTTCTTGCCATCTGCCGATAAAGCCCGGGATGCCATGCGAGACAGCTTTCCAAGGCTCGTGCCTGGGCGACGCTGAGTCGCCTTGGACGCATCCATCCCGATCCCGCATCGTCAAATGAATGCATGCCACGCGCCAACTCGTGCGCGGAAACACTCACCAGCATCGATCGGACACTCTCGGCGTGCAAGCTTGCCGACGTGAGCACTTCATAGATGCGCGGCATCGTCACGTCGCCCCCATTCATAGACCCAACAACTCCTCCAAGACCTGGAGCACGCCGTCTTCGGCACAGGATGGTGCCAGGCGATCAGCCGCCTCACGCACGTTCTCTGGAGCGTTGGCCATGGCATAACTGCAACCAACGAGTTCAAGCATCTCGAGATCGTTGTCAGAATCACCAAACGCTATGCATTCCTCAGGCGCAATGCCCCAACGATCAAGAAGCCTCTGCAGACCCGTTGCCTTGCTTACGCCCGGACAGACAACGTCGAAATAGCCCTCGCCCGAGCCAACCACGTCCATCATGTCGCCCACCACCGAGCGGAAGAGCTCGATCTTTTGCCCTACCTCGCGTTCGTCCACCACCGATGAAAACATAAAGATCTGATCGTCTACCTGCTCAAAATCATCAACCCAGTACTGCCGGAAGCAATAACGGGCCATGTCATCAAAGAACTCCTGCGAAGTGCCCCGCTCTACATAGGCCGCATTCACACCAAGCATGGAAAAGGGCACGTCCGGAAGATCATGGCAGCTCTCGATCATGCGCGCAATCGCCTCGTCAGACGCCTGCGCGGCATATACCGCCTCATCCCCGTCGAGCACGTATGCTCCGTTGCCGGAGACGATGCCTATCTCGTGCGCATGCCGGCCAAAGAGCGACTGTACCTGGTAGCATTGGTTGCCCGTCGCCACCACAAAGCGAACGTCCTCCTCTTGCATGCGTGCCCAGATACGTTCGAAGCGCGCCTCGTCGTAATGTACGTGATCGCGCAGGAAAGTGCCGTCTTCGTCCACTGCCACGAGCTTGATTCGTTGCATGTCTCACTCCGCTCTCGTCATCGTCAGCCATCCCAGTATAACCAATCGTCTCTGGTGCGTACGTTGATACAGTCTTCACGGTTTGCTCGCGGTTTTTTCGCGCGAAAGCATCATGGCAGGAATGAATGGGTAGAGTGAATATGGTTTTTACTAACGAGAGGACTAGCTATGCCACGGATGCTCTATCTCATGCGACATGCGGAGACGCTCTTTAATCTGCAGTGCAAGATTCAAGGCTGGTGCGACTCTCCCCTCACCAAACGTGGAATCGAGCAGGCGAAAGCCGCCGGTAGGATGCTTCGCGACAATGAAATCATACCGACACATGCGTACTGTTCTACGGCAGAGCGCTGCTCCGACACGCTTGAGATAACCTGCACTGAGGCATACGGCAAGCCGCTACCCTACGAGCGTCTGAAAGGCCTGCGCGAGTGCGGTTTTGGACAATTCGAGGGCAAGGACGAGTGTCTTAACCCACGCCCGCCTTACGGCGACTTCTTTGTCCCTTACGGCGGGGAGAGTGACGAAGAGGTAGAGCATCGCATACTTGCCACCCTCACAGAGTTGATGGAGCGGCCTGGCCACGAGAGCGTGCTAGCCGTGAGCCATGCCGGCGCATGCCTGCATTTCTTTATGAATTGCTCACGCCATGAGGGCGTCACTCCTACCGCGTTTAGCAATTGCATGCTCTTTGTATATGAGTACCTACGCGGTGAGTTCGTCGCCCGCGACTTCCTCGTGCCAGATCTCGCACACCTCGAGCGCGAGGGCATGCCCACCCAAATCCGCCCTGCCCCCAAGGGCATCGGCTGAGAACCACGCGAAAGGTTCAATTATGGCAACCTACGTCTTTTCTGACGTTCATGGACATCACCGTACGCTCGAACGCCTGCTTGAGCGCGTTCAGCCCTCAAGTGAGGATGAGGTGTGGGTGCTCGGCGACATGGTCGACCGCGGACCTGATCCGGTGGGAGTCATTCGCACGTGTCGTGCCATTCCCAACGTGCATGTTATCCTCGGCAATCACGAGGATATGATGCTTGAGTTCTTCCATCGCCCGTACGACAGGGTAATGTCATTTCAATGGGGGTTCAACGGCGGTCACACAACCCAGAAGGGCCTCTCGAAGCTTTCGGAATCAGAGCTCATCGACACCATCAACTGGGTAGAGAACCTCCCACTCGGAGACCACGTCGAGGTTGGTGACAGGTCCTACATCCTCGTGCATGCGGGTCTGAACCCACTCACCTTCTCTTCGCGCAGCCGATGGACAGACATCACGATGGACAACCTACTTCACTATCAGAATCGCGAGGACCTCTTGTGGATCCGCGATGAATTCTGGGGTTGGCCGCATCTCTTTGTCGACGAGGACGGCAAGGGTCCCATCGTTATCGCTGGACACACCCCAGTACCGTATGTGGAGGACATCCTGAATCTCGGCGACACAGAGGTAACCGCGGACCAAGGACCACGCAACGAGAATGGCGAATGCCAGATTATGCACTTGGGTGCGTGCAAAGCCACCGGAGGTATCGCTGATCGCTGGGCCATTGACTGCGGGGCGGCTGGCGGCCATGACTTCAGAGGACGCATCGGCATGGTGCGCCTCGACGATGGCGAGGAATTCTACGAGTCCATACGCGAGGGAGAGTAGCGACCACGAAGCCGCCCTCAATGAACGGATTCATGGTCGCCACATCGCTAACAATACCGAGACTAGATTCAGCTATAGAAACTCTGTGTGCCCTTATGCATCTCCAATTCTGCATGGGATTCATTTGCGCCATATGTATCGAGTGTGTATCGCACACCTGAGCGATGGTAGTCCGATTCCAAAAGCAAGAACACCTTTCCGCCCGAGAATCTGAGATAACCATGCCCATACTCATAGCCATACAGGTCATCCGTCTCGTAAAGAAAGTCCGAACGTGAGTTACTGACAGTGGAAGTGATCCATACTGTCTCATGCTCTGTGGCCATGCGCACATTAAAATAGCTGTATTTGAACGTGACCTTGTTTCCTGACACGGACCGAATTTGGAGAGTGGCTATAGAGTATGGTAATTCTTCCGAGTACGGCGTCCCTCCGCGATACACCTCACGCACATACGTACCCACGTAGCTCTGAGAGATTGCTGGCGGCACGTACTTCCTGAAGGCATTCGCGGTAGTGCCGGGTGCGGGGCCGCCCTTCCTCACGAGCCTGACCTGAATCGCCTCTAGGCGCTTGGAGTAGCCCACCGTGCCCGCGCACCTGCCGTTCTTCGCCCATCCCATCCAGCCGAAGGTCTGGGCGTGGACGCGGTACCACACGTCGTAGCGGTCCGCCATGGCCCCCGAGAGCTTGATCTGAATGGCCTCGAGCCGCTTGGACTGACCCGTGGTGCCAGAGAGCTGTCCCGACGACCTCCAGCCCGACTCCCAGCCATAGGTCTGCACGTGCGTGCGGTACTTGAGTGTCCCCGAGACGGGGAGGTTACCAAGCTTCATGTAGATGCCCTCGAGACGCTTGGACTGGCCCGTGGTGCCCGAGGTCTGCCCGTCCTTCTTCCAGCCACTCTCCCAGCCGTAGGTCTGGCGGTGCACCCGGTAGTAGACGTGGGGGGTCTTCGCGGCCTTGGCCCCGGGGGCCGCGTTCTTCGTCGCGGAGCCCTCGTCAGCCGTACTCCGCGCATCGGCCTCCCCCGAGAGGGCGATGCTCTGCGATGAGTCTGCGGCTTCGTCCTCGCCTGTAGACAGGGGCTCAACGGCGTTGGGCTCCGCTACCTCGATCGCAGAGTCATCCCCATCGGAAGTCTGCGCCTCAGGTGCATCGTCAAGCTCCACTACCGCTGAGGCATCCAGCGCGTCTTCGGCGACCTCTACCGACTCCGCCCCAGCATCCGCCACTTGCAACCCCCCATCGAGCTCGCCCGCCTCAAAAGGCGCAACGGCATCCATACCCTGCGGCTGGATTCCACTCCCCTCGGCTACCTCTGCGAAGACCGGCACGTGGAGCATCCCCACAACCACCAGGCACGCAACCACGAGCGTAAGCGCTCGCCTCACCCATAAATTGCCCCTCACCATAACCGGCCCCTTCCTTCTGCAGCGTTCCATGAACTTCACCTTCAATATATGAAAAAGCGAACGGGCACCTTGTACAAGTGCCCGCCAGCCATCTCGCTCACCGTCGCTTATGGATTGACAAACAGCCACTCGCGTTTCGTGAAGTATGCCTTGCCGATTGCATAAAGTATTGCAAAGGTAACGGCACCGAGCAATAATGAAGTGATAATCTTTTTGGTTCCCTCAGCCGATGAGAATCCGGCGACGCAATATGCACGGCCGAGCTCACGTATGACTATTGGAATGGGCACTACTGCCGCGAAAACGTAGTACATCTTTATTGCTTTGGCGCTAAACCGCGCCATGAGGTTTCGGCAATACACGCATAATGCCGCGAGTGCCAGCCATACGAATCCCGATAGGGTGTCAGTTACCTTGAGCGTGGGAAACCATGCATACGCGTCGAACTCAGGCGATACGGACGGGCCATAGATTAGACCCGTAATCAGGAGGATTCCTATGATCACCGCCAGGACAGCAACGCAATAGAAGGCAAAGTTTATTAGACACGTGTAAAACATCATCCCGAGGCCATTCCCTGACGCAGCAACAAGTTGTTGCTCACGTGAACGAACGCCCTGGCCAGCTGGTGTCACACTAGGTTGCACCTGCGAGTTCGCTTGCTCTTCAACCCCAGAATCCGGCTTTGGTGCGTCATCAAATCTTTCACCTTCAACATCTGTTCCACAGCTGGGACAGAACTTGGCAGTGTCCTTCAACGACATACCGCAAGATGGACAATACACTTTGGCTTCCCTTCTCTCGGTTATGTAGTTAATCCTTGAGCTCTAGTTCATACGTTGTCCAAGTACCATCGGCGAATGCATATATATAGTCGCCAGCGATGTGAATCTCCTCATACTCGTCTTCGAGTAGCTGCTTGCCGGTGAAGAGGTCGTAGAGTCCCACGCCGGCTGAATCATTCATGCGAGCCCTTGCCAAAGCAGGCGCCAGCTCCCTCACGCTCCTGATCTCCAAGTTGAACTTCTCGTCATTGAGTACATAGTACTTGTCGCTATCGTCCTTAAATACGAGGTTGTCGACAACTCCATTCTTCAGGCTCACAATCTGTTTGCCGGACTTAATCACTACATATTCATTATTCGCACGTGATACGCAATAGCCAGGAACGACTTCCTTCAGCGTATAACCCGAGGAATACTCAACAACGACCTTTCCGCTGCCATCGACAATTGCCTCATCAGATCCGCTACCAACATCGTACAAGCCACCCGAGGCATACGTTACCTTGTCATATGACTTGTCCAACACCTGTTTTCCTTCTATGTCAATGACCGTGACTTCGTCGTCGTTCTTTTCAGTAAAGCGCTTGTCATCACCGTTCAAACCGTGAAGGTAGCCTTTTGTCTCGTAGCTTACCTTCCCTGACGAGTCGATGAGCTGTTGGCCGGATGAAGAGCTCACTATGACGGCATTCTTCGCCATATAAACCGTCGATTTCTCGGGGCTTTCCCAAAGCTTTTTCCCTTTTGCATTGTACATGGTCGTCGTATCGTCGTCATCTTCAACAGTGAATGCGTCTTGCAGGTCGTTGAATGCCGTTCTCGACCCATTCGTTATGCGAATCCCCTTGACCATCTCCTCCTCATCGAGGGAAAAGACTTCGCCATAGCCCTTGTACATGGTGTCGTCCTCATCAGGCCCCAGCGAGTAGTCGTTGTCCGCACTATAGACAAAGCACTGGCTTTTGTCTGTTGTCTCCTCCATCGCATAACCCACCTCTAGGAACATGGCATCCTTGGGATCGTCAGTGGTATACTTGATGAACGCCGCATCAAACGGAATGAGCACTTTTCCCTTCTTGTCGACAAGACCCGTTTTGTTTACCTCGTCCTTGCCGTCTTTGACGATTACGATGTAATAGCCATCCCCAACGCTTTCGACACCAATGATTTCCTCGTTCTTGATGATTTGCTTTCCATCAGGTCCAATGAGGTAATACGAGTCTCCGTCCACGAGTATGGCCGCGCCATTGTCGAAAGTCAGATCATCCTCCTCGCCAGAGAAAGAAGCCTCCTTTTCAATCGTGTACTCATAATCTGGCGCCTCAACCGCGTTATTTGACCGCGAGGACGCAGCAAACGCCTTTGTAGGTGCCGCTCCCCCAGAGACGCATTCGCATACAAGCGCAAATGCGAACGTTATGGCAGCAAGGAACTTAACTCTCATGATTACCCCTTTCCAAGATACGAACCAAGCATTGAGCCCGAGGTCTCAAGCCGTGCGACAAGAATAAGTATTATGATATGGAACACTATAGTTACCCATTCATCGGTATGTGGCCTCACTCCTTAGATAGGCAAACGATTCGCCACAGTGTAAGCCAGCAGTTCTTTGTCTTCGACTTCATTGCCTCACCCCCGTCGATGTCCTTTTGTCCTCGTCGGTTGGACCTGAAAACATGCTATCGCACGGGTATATGAGCACTTGTACAACCACCTTCCCTCGTCTCATGCATTGAGACGCTCGCAGTTAAATCACGCAGGGAACCTGGTAATGGCCCTTAGAACCACGTATTGGTAACGGCATGAAACAGGAATGCGGGGTTAGTGGGAACCGCATGGCCAGTATGGTGATTCGGCGCAATGCATATCACATCCCCATTGCGAAGGATGACGGCCTGATCACCACCCGCCTCCTTGCGCCACAGCATCCGGCGCATCCCATCGCGGCTCACGACAAGCGTACCATTAGTCGACCCGAGGTCACGCGCCAACCACTCGCCGCCCTCCAGAGCGAGCGCAAGATGCGCTTTCGATGAGGCATCGCGGCAGTTTAGAGGCACCTCCACGCTCTCGCCAACGTCGCTGAATCTCGGGAGACCTCGGGCCATCACAACCCTTGTCTTGCCGTCAAGCGGGATGGCAAGCAACTGTCCCCTACCACTGTTTACCCCACCGATATCGCCTTCGCAGATGAACCAGTCCATCTCGTCAGGTGGGTCGCAATCGAAGGTCACGCGCGTGAGGAAGAATCGGCTTCGCACGTCGAGCTTGCGTGCGACTCCCCCACTCCGCACCTTATCAGCTGATACCGCAAACTGCGAGTCATAATCGGCAGTGCTCTCATGCTTCTCTGGCGTATCGATAAGCAGATCGGCGCGCCAGTCTTTAGGACCAAGGAGTGCCGACATCAAAAGAAGCGTTGCGAGGTCGGCGCGCCAGTCCTGCTTCTTTCCACCAACACGATGCTTCCGTACCAGATAGCCAGCATAGCGCTCGAAGTCCATGCGCCACGAACACACGCACCCCTCCTCTGCACGCGAGATGCCCAAGCGAACCGCCGTAATCGCATCCTGAAGGCCTTCGAAGCTGTAAGGTTGGCAACCAGCGAAATCATCATTGAGCAGACGCAAAAACGTGTCGATTGCCTCCCCATCAAAGCGTTTCGCAAAATGAGCGTCCGAGGAAAACAACTCCTCAAAGGGACCATCCTCGCAGCGCATGCGCCATCCCAACACACAAGCCAAGTCAAACGAAGCGAGCACATCAAGGCTCAACTTGGCATTGGCCATACCTTCCATGCCCTTGCCATCAGGTCGTCCCACAATCTGAAGCAGCTCCTCGGGGCGCTTTCCCGCTTGAAGGCGACTCCGCTTAGCTGCATCGTTTCCAATCTCAGGAAACAGCCACGACCAAAACGCGAGCTTTGACGGTCTCGATCCGCCAAGTGGACGCCCACCATTGGCATCGACCAGTAAGTCATCGCCAATCCACGCGAGCTGATCCATCACGAACGCAAATGCCTTCGCCTTGGTTTGCGTCTCTCTTCTCGGCATGGCACTCCTCACGATCTTTGTTGTCGTCGAAACTACCATACGCCCACCTCACACTGGCCATATGCATTAGAACCCATGGCTACCACAATGCCATCCGGATTGACTCCAATCATATGCTCATCCCCGACGCCTATCACTTTGGCGCCACGCCAAGCACGCAGATCATTCGCCTCAGCCTCGCGTCTCATCGAACCGACAATCACTACGGTACCGTCCGAAAGAGTCGCAGCTGTTCCACACGCCCCGGTCGAGACGGCTACCACGCTGGAAAGACGTGCCATGCCAACCATGCCACAAAAGTAGCCCGTTCCCGTCGATACCAGCGACCCATCCGCGAGAAGCGCCACCGTATGCGTTGGCCCCGCCGAGACCGCCCTCACGTCAGCCCAACCGGACACGTCGAGCTGTCCTTCCCTGTCGCCGCCACAAGCAGCCACCGTACCATCCGCACACAGGCCAACCGTGTGCGATGCACCTGCTGCCAACGACGAGACATTTGCCCAAGACGTCACCTCACACTGGCCAGACTCGTTGTTGCCACACGCGACCACCGCCCCATCCTTACACAGCGCAACCGTATGAGAATGGCCTGCCGCAATGGACGTAACGTCCTTCCATCCAAACACGTCACACTGCCCGAACCTGTTTTCTCCGCAAGCCACGACCGTGCCGTCCGCACATAGACCAACAGTATGGGCGGCACCTGCGGCTACTGCTACGATATCGTTCCACGCATCCACCTCGCACTGACCAGAACCGTTATTGCCACAGGCAATGACAGTTCCATCAGCCCGCACAGCAACGCTATGGTAGTCGCCGGCAGAGATGTCCACAAACTTGTGAGAATCATCCCCACGCGAACCGAGCGAGTGGCGCAATGCCGAGACGAAGCCCACTGATGCGGCAAGCCCCAATCCGATGCAGGCGCCTACAAATCTCCTCCGAGACAATCTGCCAGAGAGAGCCTCAACCAACGAGGAGCCGGGGTCCGCCTTATCTGGCCTCTCATCGAAATCTCCGACATGCACACGGCCTTCAGCTTCTGTCCCGTGCGAATCGAGCCACTTCTCCAAATCCTCCCGCAAGTCAGCCGCTCCCGCGTATCGACGCGCTGAATCATATGCACATGCCCGGCATACGATGAGACCCAGCTCCTCACCCGCTTCAGCAGGCAAAGGCATCTCTTCGCCCCGCAGCCTTCGACGTTCCGCCGACTCCATGTCGCGACTTCCAATCGGGGCCGGAGCCAACGGAAGAAACGGAAACCGCAACCCGTTTAGATAGCGATAGAGCACGATGCCCAGCGAATAGATGTCTATATCAGCGGCATACCGCTCGCCGAAGTACACTTCGGGAGCCATGTAAGGGCCAGTTCCCTTGCGCGTCATAGTCTGGGCCGTCTCTCGCTCAAGCCTTCGCGCGATACCAAAGTCTCCTAGCTTATACCTACCGTCAGGCCCCACAAACACATTCGAGGGCTTGACGTCTCGATGGATGAACCCCTTGTTGTGACATGCCTCGAGCGCACGACACAGCTCTATGCCCATGCGCACAACCTCCGCACGAGAGAGAGCACCAGCCGCACGTACGTAATCCGGCAAAGACGTCAGCAACTCCATCCGAATTGCAATGGCATACCCCGCACCTTCGGGGAGCTCCACCAAACGATAGTCTTCTATACGTACGATGTGCGGACAATCCTTGAGCGCATCCATCGCCTCAATCTCGGACAGCACATCCATCGCGCGCGCCTCAACCATCCCGTCGGTATCGCTATCCCCAAGACCCATGTCCCGCAATGCCACGAACTCGGCATCATCGCGATGTATCTCGATAAGCTTTACAGCAGCAACCGCATCACGCCCCCCTTTTGAGCATATGACACGCCACACGGTACCAAACGCTCCCTCACCTAAGCGCTCCTGCGTTTGCCATTGCGTCCATACATCCTCGACGGAAAACATGCGATTTCCTATCTATGCGTCTTATAGACAAGACACTCCATGTCATTGAGTGGTCGCGACTGAGCGATGATTTCCCCCATCTCCAGCAGCTGGTCAAGCGTGAGCCTGCGGGCAATCACAGGTTGGTCGCGAAACACGTCCCAGATAGCCACGCGCGATGCATCCGCATTGGCGAACATGCCGTAGCGTATGGTACTCACTGGTCCAAACTCCTCATTGGCTGTCGAGATGACCACGATACCAGTGTTCTGAGCCAAGCCGGGGTTCTTGTAGTAGCCGATACACGTATCCCCTTTGTCTATCTTACTAAACCAGTCGAGGGGAGGCACAATCGCAGAGGATGCCGCAAGCACACTACCATCCGCACCGGAAAGCAGCATAAGATGCCCATGCTCGTCCTGCAGCAGCACGCGACCACTATCGGGCACTATATACAGGGCTCGTATCCCGAGGGTAATCTCCGAAGACTCCCACAACATCGACTGGTTGCTTATGTCAAACAGTCGTACAACGCCATCCGAGCAGCCAATTGCCACTTGCTCGGCACCCTCATCCACCGCTATGTATCTCTTGTTATCGTCCCAAACGGCATAGGATCCTATGCCCACGTCCAAAGGATCACCGCTAGTCACGTCAAACGTCTCGAAGCTCCCAACATCGAGCGAATCGGCTCTGCGATATACGAGCAGCACGTCACCCACAAGGTATGCAGCCTCTATGCCTCCATCGACGGACACGTCCTGCAGTACTGTTCCGTCGTCTGCATCAAGCACTCGGAGCGTTGACGAATCGAACGCCAAGAGACATCTCTCACCAGACCTTGTACTCCGCTCCTTGATGTCCCCATCGCCAAAAAAGGACGAATCCAAGCCGCGAAGGGGAAACTCACCCAGGACAGAACCGTCGCGTGTACTGACTTTGTAGACGGCTATGCCCCCCGCCCCATCATCTTTCTGCGCACCGTAGACATACAGGACCTCATCCTTTGATGAGCAAACTTCCATTTCCTTGGAATGATCGAGCTTTGGGAGCGCAGAGAGGTCAATGCGCAGTACCGGGTCGAGCGAGGCCTCGTCAAGCAAGAGAATCTCCGAATCCGTCATCGCAACGCGGCAATCACCGCTCCAGCGATATGACGCACCAGCATCGAGCAAGCCAGCAACCTGCCCTTCGTCGAGCATCATGCCACGCCCACCAAATACGTATGACCGACACTTATCTGGATTTGTACACCACATCACGAGATGCAATACGCCATCTTGTAGCACAAAACGCGCGTCGGTGGTATCGCCGAGACGAGTGTCGTAGGCATTCGCAGAACCTTTGTCTTGTTTATCCTGAAGCGTTCGTATGAGCACCTCGCCTGCACTCGACACAGCCAGAAGAACATCCGTAGCACCTGAATCGGTCTCGCCTCCATGCTGGAAGAAGCAATCGATGATAGGTGCGTCGCGCTCAAGTCGATAGGATTCCGTGCCTGAAAGGGGGTCCAACCCCACCAAAACACCTTGCAAGATCGTGAAGACCAACGGCTCTTTACCGAATCCCTGCTGTCCACAGATGCAGGTCCGTGACGCAAGCATCATGCCATCTGCATCGAATCCGTTCACACCCTCGTCCTCATGTGACCACAATTCACTGAGGTCCGAGCCAAACGCTTGCGCGCACGCTTTAACTCCGGAAGAGTCCGCAGACACCGCCATAACCTCATCGCCAAAAAAGCCAACGTCCTCGGCCAATGGCAACCCCAAAGACGCTTGTGCCATACTCCCATCCGCAAGGTTCACAACGACCATGACACCATCAATGCCACATGCAACACGCGAACCGCTCTCATCGAAGGCAACCGCTATGCTATCAGCGCCATCATTTCGCTTCTCAAATCCTGACAGCTCGGTTTTTCGTAACTCGCCTGTGTCCACGTCAATCACATTGAGTGCGGGAACACTACCCGTAGGACGTGCGAGTATCGCAAGTGTCTTCGCATCGGATGACACAGCACACGCAGCCAACGAGGAGCCATCTCCCATCTCCAGATTCCAGAGTTGGCTGCCATCCTCAATCTCGTAGCATGAGACGGTGCCACATCCGGCACAAACGATTCTCTCGCCCACAAAGCACAGCTGTTTCTTGCCGTTCGATGCCGCAGCTTCCTTGCCCTTGGCCGATATGTCTATGAGCGCCTTCTGTACCCCTTCGTCCACATCGCATATCACCGCGTTGCCCGCACGATCGAAGGCCGCGAGCAACCCAGAATCGCTGTACGCACACCCTTTCTGTTGCAGTCTATAACGTGAGAAGAAGCTCGGTGCCCACACGCCGTCTTTTGGATAGACGCCCAGCGCATCTTCCAACGCCATCTGCGCAGCGGGAACGAAGGGGACATCGTTATCGTCGGCACCTTTGGGTAAAGCGCTCATTGCAACCTGCACCGCCTGATCCACGTCACCCCGACCCAGAAGATCTTCTGCCTCGGCCGCCAAGAGCTCCGACTCGCTTGCAAGCACCTGACGCGCGGTCTCCTCCTCCGGACGCGGGTAATTCTGGCAAGCGACCACAGCCACGCACAACGCGCACGCAACTGCCGCTCCCACCACAACTCCCATCAAAAGCCACCGCCGCCGAGCTTGGCGCACGATAGGAAGTCCATCGAGCTTGTCAGCAACCACCGCCACGACCTGCCTCCAAACTACATGGCCCTTGGCCGCCATCCTCCCATACTCATCGTCGGCCATGCCATCCGCACGTTCTGATGATAGAAAACCGCAGGCGGCCGCCAAATACAAGCGTCCACCCGCGATTTTGCCATCATTGGTGATATCTCCAACACATACGGTGACAGCGCCAAGCGCCACGGCATTCACCGTAATCGCGCTACTTACCCTCTCCCGTATACGACTCGAGGCCGCTTATCTTGAGAGTCTGCTGCAGGTCACAATCGATGAAGTAAACGTCACCATCCATGAGCTCCTCTCTCATAAGTGGGACACTATTGTTATCCACTTTGGTCCACGTTCGCCCACAGGCCGTTTCTTAAGCGCATCGGCGCGCCAAAAGCGCGCCGATGGATGGCGTTATTAGTTTGAGAATTGCTTTTAGCGCTCTTAGTTGTCTTTGCCGTCGCTAGCGACTCCTTTGTCGTTCTCGCTTAAGGGCAGCTGCGGTTCCGTCGTCGCATCCGAGACTACCGCCGACTTCTTGATACTTTCAGGAAGGGCAACGGACTCGGGGTCGATTGTCCCGTAGGAGTCCATCTTCATCGTCATGTCATAGGCAATGTTCGAGATGAGAGATCCCACACTCGTATCCTCGAGAGGGATGTTCACCCCAAAACTCGCCTTTCTTGGCAGGCAATCCTTGTCGAACTCGACGACCATTGTTGTATTCTTGAATGCGTCCTGGACTGCATCGGCTACGTCCGTGCCGAGAGAATCGAGAGAGCCAAGCTGCGAGGACAACTCCTCTGCACCGAGACCACTAATCGTCACCAAATAGCCATCATCGGTCTTCTCGAACTCGGCGTCAGCGTACTTACCTTCGTCCCCAAAAAGCGAATCCACATCTGTGGGACTAGCGTATCCGTATTCCTGTCTCATCCAAGTGTCGGTTTCAGGTTCCTTGACATACGCAGCATACGACCCGTCCTCCTCTGCAACGTAGAGTTCCGTCTCCGTTGTTTCGTCGTTCGCCAACGCCTTTATTGTGCCATGAGCTCCGTTGCCGGCAGTGTCTACCTCCTCAACCATTGTCGTCTTTATTTCCTCGCCCACCATCGTCATACCCATGTCGAACGTCATGCTCATGTGGTAGTTGTCGTGATTCTCGTTTGCCATATACCGCTCGTAAAGCTCAGCCGCATTCGTCGGATCCGGTATCGTCTGTACCGCTGGCGCATTATCCTGTACCGCTGCAGGATCGGACGGCGCTCCGCACCCTCCAAGCAACGACATCACGAGCATCGCGCTTCCCATTACTGCCCCGATTTTTTCCTTACGCATAACTGTCCCCCTCACTTCAACCCATTCCTAGGCCATATCCATACAACTATAATAACCAAACGCCATGAGGTCACCCACAAAACCACTCACCGTTCACCGAGATATAGTCTGAGATAGTCCGGGTTATAGTCGTAGCGCAAATATCTGAAAACTAATTCAGCTAATTCAGCAAAATCGAACGTATGCCGCATGTGGCATCCTTGAGCATATGGCACACTTTAGTTTCCCTCTTCATGACTTCATGAGTCTAGCATCGTGGGCATGGAACACACAGACTATACTTCGCACCGCTCCGAGCTCGCAGAGCGCATTCGATCGCTGCGCGTTGAGCAGGGTCTCTCTACACGTAAGTTCTCGCTGATGATAGGCATCAGCAGGACATACCTACGTAAGCTAGAGACCGCTGCAGCAAGTCCCACCTACGACATGGTGGAACGCATCGCCGCAGGACTCGGCGTTGCCCCGCACGTGCTGGTCAACTTCGATGACGCCGATTCGCTCACTCGACGCGTCACGCCGCAGCTGGCGCCACCATCATAGCGGAATGGTAAAGGGGCGCTTGTACAAGCGCCCCGTCCGCATAGACGGCTAGAAGCTGTGTCCACCACCACCTCTTCCGCCGCCTCCGCCGCCGCCTCCGTCTCCGCCAGAGTCGCTACTACGATAGACTCGCTCTGTCTTTATGAGGACGGGATCATCTAGTTCAAAGTTTGGCATCGTCTTCTCAATCTGCAAAGCCATTCCCTCGTCGGCATTGCCCCGCGCCTTGGCACGCACGTATACGCAGGCCCAATAGTTGATGAGAACGCCCAGCACGACGGCTATGAGGGCATTCGTGATGTGCTTGACCGGCCTCGCGATGCCGCCTCCCTGACACTTGGCAAGAATCTGCGAAAAGGCGGCGTCGGCACACTCGTAGTACTCCCCCCTACTGGCATACTGGTAGATATTGTCTGTGATCGCCCGTGCGTCGGCCTGTGATATGACGCTAAGCCCCGCTTGGTTCGCATATACGTAGATGTTGCGATTATTCATGTCGATGGCAAAGATGACCGCAGGGTCGCTTCCGAACTCACGGTTCACGTAGGCGTTGCAGAAGCTCTCGGTGCTCCCGCCGGGATTTGTAGTCGTCACGAATCCCGCGTCCACGTATCTGGATAGCGACGCGTACCTTCCTTGCAAAGAACGCTCTTCCTCAGCGGTCAACAGGCCAGCCTGATCGTCCACCCGCAAGGCTTCCTGCCGGGCATAAGCCGTGACAGGCGCCCACAGCGATGCGAGCAGGACGAACGCGACTGCAACCGCCTCGAGAAGCGCGGCCCACACCGAGTGGGCGGAACCCAACGAGCTTCTACGCATGCGTCCTACACCTCCTCTCGCCCAAAGAGCCTGGGAAGCGGGCGAGTGGTGCTCTGGTTGTAGATGCGCATCATGCCCACGGACGCGTACACCAGCCCCGCAACACACAGCTCGTCCCCTAGGTAGTACCACTCATCGTTCACCGGCGACGCATACGTGATGCCAGCGTTGATGATCACGCTCACGAGCAGCACCACGGAGGAAGTGAGTGCATCTCGCATGGACGGAACCTCTCGATGCCAGCCCTCGATTCGCCTGACGACGCTTATGGCATAGCCTCCCACGACAGGCGGCAAGACCCATTGCAGCACGACAGCACACCACCCAAGGGAACTGACGAACGCGGAAAACCCACCACGCGGATCCGAGATGAAATCCGTGAAGAGGACAGTCACCGATACTGCCAGCAAGAAGAGCCCTACTACACGCAATCGAAACCAAAATTTCCTGTTCTTCTCAGCGGACCTCTCGACTTGAAGCCCACTCTCACGAAGTACCTCAGCATCCTCGTCCCCGCTTCCCCACCAGCCCTTGTCGTTGAGATGCGTTTGGCGCACATACTCCGCCTCGCCCTCCCTGCGGATACCGCCAGCCATGCAGAGGGCGGCGACAAGGCTCATGAGCGAAGTGACGAGCGGGGTGGGTTGGACTAAGAGCTCGAGTAGGATGAATATGGTAGTCGCAATGACGGCGCCGACCTTCCAAAACGTGCGCATGTCCACCGGCAGGTCTGAGGAAACCTTACCAGACTGGCCGTTTATCACCGCATACGCCACACGATCGCCCTTGCGCCAGGTGAGGAACCACATGGGCAGCAGCACGCAATGACGTCCTACGACCTTGGCATCTACCGATGACGCATTCTCGGCCACAACAATGGGACGCTTCCTCTTCTTCAGATGCGCCGCTATCTCATGGATGGCCACCCTCTGGGCATGGGCCTATGCATCCGCGACGTAGTGCCCGAGCCCGACCGTCGGGGTGTCCGCATAGAAGCCCGCGAGATATGCGGGGTTGTATCGACACAACTTGCTCATGTCATAGGGCATTATGCGTGCGGCTAGCTCGTCGTCCAAATAGCTGCTGGCATCGAAGGTCGGGCCATGGAGACAGGGCCCATCGGCCCTCCCCACGATGTGATAATACCGTATCTCGTCGTAGCCGCCCGACATTCCCACGGTCTGTATGCCCTCAATCGATGCGTCACCAAACTCTACGTCGTACTGATAGAAGGGCACGTAGATGCCCGTGAAGTTCTCTAGGTGCCGCGCATCCCCGAAGTCATCCGGGAGATAGTGGATTCCCTCGGTAAACTCGCTATACAGACGTTGGCAGTCCTCCCTGCCCACACGGAAGGGTAGGATTCCCTCGACGCGTAAGCCCCCACCGGCGTCCATCACCAAGCTTTGACCACCGCAAAATGGGCAGAGGCCAATCATGGAGTCGTCCGTCGCCTCCAGCTCCGTGCCGCAGCTCTGGCAAGAGAAGCGAGCCATGGCGACATCGGGAACGCCTGTGTCGGCCTTCCCGACGACGAAGTCACCAGGTGCGCAGGTGGCACCACAGTGCTCGCATACCATTTGCTGGGAAGCCGGGTCGAACGCCATCGATCCGTTGCAACTCACGCAATGAAACGCCATAGTCTTTCCTTCTTTCGAAGTCCCGAAGCCAATACTTGTACTGACGTAGCGCTGACACTGAACGCAACACAAGCCGCACGCTGGGAATGCATCTCCCCGACGCGAAAACCATGGTACGAGTCCTCTGCTAGGGCACTTGTACAATGACCACACGGCTTTCTTGCGGGTAAAACATATCTAATTAACACTGGCGTGAACGGGTCGAGGACACGCGCAAGGAGCCGCCCCCTCACGCCCGCAAGGCATGGGACGTGACCACGAGGGATGATTCCCGTGGTGGGCGACCGAGTGCGTGATTCGGAATCGAGTGCGTGGTTTACGTCATCGCCAAATGCCCGAGTGCGTGATTCGGACGTCGAACCACGCACTCGGGGCCTTGAGGATGACAAGAACCACGCACTCGATTCATGCCATAACTTTGTGGGCCTCAAGGCATCGGCGTCCTCGTATACTCACCAGCATCTTCCACTCACCCTAACGCCGCCCATGCCGGCGCTTCCACACTACGCGGAGCTGCCAAGGCTTGAGGTAACCCACTTCTACGACGCGACCCTCGGGGCGCAGTCCCACCGAAGCAAGCTCAATCTCGCGCACCAAGCGAGACATCGTGGATTCGAAGCGGCCCTTCTTGAGCGCACACTCCCACACCACGAGCACCGTCCAACCTGCATCGACCAGCGCCTCGTGATTGCGGGCATCGCGGGCCTTGTTGCGCGCGAACTTTGCCTCCCAGAAGGGCACATTGCTCTTTGGCATCGGGAGGTTACAATGCGGGCAGCGATGCCAGAAGCAACCATTCACGAATATTGCCACCTTGCGTCCCGGATAGCACACGTCCGGTCTGCCGGGGCACTTCTTCCAGTGAAGTCGATAGCCCGGGAGTCCCGCTGCGCGCAGAGCTTGACGCACAAGCAGCTCGGGCTTGGTGTTCTTGCTTTTGTTTGCCTGCATCACATGGCGTGTGGCGATGCTCACCTCGGCCACGGGAGCTAGCTTCCCAGCGCCTCGAGGTCAGCTACGATGTCCTCGGCTGTGAAGTGATAGATTTGGAAGAACTCATCGGTCGGTACACGATCGAGGAACTCTTTCTTTCCTCCGTAACACATCACCCGCATGGGCGTCTTGCCGAAATAGCGCGCGACCTTCTCGCCAAAACCACCGCAGAGAATGCCCGCCTCGAGTGTCACAACCACATCGTGATCATAGAGCAGCCCATCGAGTAGGTGCTCGTCGAAGCTCGAGTAATTGAGCGCCTCCACGATGGTGGCACAGATACCGTCTCGCTCATCGAGAAGCTTTGCAGCGCCCCGTGCCAGCTCAACAGTACTCCCGATGGAGAGAAAACACACCCGCTTGCCCTTCTGCGCGAGATGCCAGCCGCCCGGACGAGCCCTATCGAATCCATCTTCGCCCTCGATAATCCGCTCGGGCACGCGTATCACAACTGGGCGTTCGTCTTGGTCAATCGACCAGTCAAGCATCGAGAGATACTCCGCCTTAGTCGCAGGAGCCAGGCACGTAATGCCAGGAACGTTGCCCGTCATCACGATGTCAAGCGTTCCCGCATGTGTGGCATCGATGTCGTAGAAACCCGCGCCAAAGACGAGCACCGTGGCAGGAGAGCGGTTGAGCCCCAGCTCCTGCACGAGCTGGTCGAAGGAGCGCTGCAGAAAGGACGCCATCACCATAAAGACTGGCTTGGCACCACCCCGCGCAAGCCCCGCGGAGAAGGCAACCGCATGCTGCTCGGTGATGCCCGTGTCCACGAACTGCCTACCACAGCCAGCGCGAAACTCCGGTGTCAGCCCCACGCCCGAGGGAGCACCAGCGTTGACAATCACTACGTTCGGGTCTGCAGCAAGTTTCTGGCTCAGATAGTCACGCGTAAGCTGCTGATAGGTGGGCGACTCCTGCACCGGAGCGACTGTGGGAACGGCATCGCTCACATCCGTACCTGCCGCCACCATATGAGCCGCCTCGGGATTAGCCTCAGCCCATGGCAGACCCTTGCCCTTGCGCGTATGGATATGCACCACAACCGGGTGATCTATGTCGCGCACGCCTTCAAAGGCTTCGACGAGGGAACGAACGTCGTTGCCCTCCTCCACGTAGCGATAGTCGAAGCCTAGCGCGTGAAAGAAGTTCTCCTTGGCCACACCCTGCGTCTCACGAAGCTCACGGAGGTTGCCATAGACACCGCCCGAATTCGGCGCGATGGACATATCGTTGTCGTTGAAGATTACGATGAGGTTCGTCCCGATGACAGCTGCATTGTCAAGCCCTTCGAAAGCCTCGCCACCACTGAGCGCCCCGTCACCGAGCACCGCGACAACGTTGTGCGCCTGGCCGCAGAGGTCGCGAGCCTTGGCAAGGCCGAGAGCCAAGCTCACAGCCTGAGAGGTGTGACCAGCACGAAAGATGTCGTATTCGCTCTCGGAAGGATTCGTGAAGCCGGTGAATGCGTTGTAGCGGTCTGGATCTAGGTAGGCCTGTTTGCGACCGGTAAGCATCTTGTGGGTATAGCACTGATGTGAGACATCAAAGACGAGCTTGTCGCGCGGGGTGTCAAAGACGTAGTGGAGCGCGACCGTAGCCTCCACGAAGCCGAGGTTAGGACCCAGATGACCACCCGTCACCGGAACAGCGCGAATCAGCGCAGCGCGTATCTCTTCGCTCAGCGTCTCAAGCGCATCCAAGGACAACCGACGCACATCGGCAGGACTCTCGATGGTGTCGAGATACTTCCTCATCTGTGGCTGCCCTCTCCCCTGAACGTTACACACAAGGACAACTTTACATCCATTCGCCAAGCATTACAAGCTTGTCACAGGCACCTTAATTATCAAGGCGTACAAAGGGGACAGTCTCCTCCATATGCCTCACACTGACCTAACGATGTAACTGGCAATCAGGTAGATTGCAGCAATGATGAGATAGGTCTGCAACAGAGACTGCCATTGCGCCGCGAGGAGCCCCACGAACTCGCGCAGGAAGGCATTGGGCCAGAAGTAGTACTTCGTCTTGCTCCCTATGCCCTCGACGCGCATCCCCGCCTGGTGAGCGCACACGTATCCACGAAAGACGTGATAGTTAGTGGTGGAGAAGCCCACACGCAGCTCATTCGCATCACGACCCGCATGACGCTCGATCACCTCACGAGAGAAGGCCATGTTTTCGCGAGTGGTAGTGGAGCGATCCTCCAAGGCGATGCGTTCGCGTTCCACCCCTTTTCGAGAGACTAGGTACTCACCCATACTCTCGGCCTCGCTACATGGCTCGTCAGGCCCTTGCCCCCCACTCGGCACAAACACCGCCGCTGGATCACCCTGCTCCTGACGCGCCTGATCGAACGCGAAGGCTCTATCCACACGACCAGCCAGAAGCGGAGATGGCGTACCATCTTTGTGAATGCCACAGCCGAGCACCACGAGGTAGTCCATTCCATGCTTGGGTTCATGGCACGCGGCGAGCCAAGCGCACAGCATAATGGATAGCAGCAGGCACTCTCCAAAGGCAATGGCAGTGGAAACCAAGAGCGATAGGGCAAGCGAGACCGCACTCCAACTTGCGGACCACATATACCAAATGGCATACGCCCCCAACCATACCACGCTCGCGGCAACACCCAGCAAGTTGATAGGACGTCTTCCCTCATGCCGGATAAGGGCAATGTTGCTGAGCGAGACGAGAACTGCCAAAGGTAGCATGGGAAAGAGCGCCACAGCCGCAAACCAAGTCGGCATCTCCGCAATGTCTTGGAGAAAGAAATAGAACTCCGGGTTGTTGCCCCAAATCAGAAGCGACAGGAAAAAGAGGAACTGAAAGAAGCAGAACACAAATCCGCCACCGCTCGCGACCATCGTATAACCATACCACGAGACGCGCCAGAGCTTCACGAAGGCACTCGCGAAGAGCGCGGCAAGTGCGGCAAGCAGCACGACAAGGCTCGCATGGATAATCCCCCAGCCCTCAAAGTTGATACCACCTTCGACGACGATTCCGTCGTGCACCTCGACAGGCAGCGTCTTGGATGGTGCCTCCATTTCGAATCCCGCCGACTCGAGAAGTACCTCGGTCGCGCCATCTCCCACGGCATGCATGGTGATGGTTACCAGCCCGCTCGGGTGCATCTTGACAGAATCCACTTCGATCACACCGGGAGTTGTAGGTGTGGCTATCAAGGCGCTAGCGTTATGCTCATCGGGCCAGTAGTACCCGCTAAGCACGAGCGTTCCAGCCTTTGAACGGATGTAGACATACGAGGTGACCGCCAGCACAAGGAGCAACGGTATCAGCAGCAGAAAACGATTCCAGATGCCCTTGGTGGGAGTTTCCATAGCTGATGAATCGCGAGTCATATTCACCTCTATTCTGTAGCTTCTGGCAGTACACATGAGATGCGCTTGAAGTGCCACCCTATTCCACAGGTTCTCCGCTGAAGTTCAGACCAAGCGTTAGCTCCGCCGCAGCGTCTTTGTCAAAATCAGGTGACAATACCGTCGCGATGGCAGAACCCGCCTGCGCAAGTGCCCCCTCATAGAGATCCCAGAACGACTCTGTGCGCACCTCGTCGGTGTAGGGGTCACGCCACGGACGGTGATCGGCGTTAGCGTAGACGCTCGTTGCCTCGGCACGCACGCGATGCGCCATCGTGGCGGACATCGGGTAGCGACTGCGCATCGCCAAGCGCTCGACGGCACCTACGACTTTGGCCTTCATCCCACGAGGAGAGTACATTGCCCACATGGCGCGTCGATAGCACTGCACGGCAAGGGGAAACACGCGCACCGCCGTCGGCTCACCACCAGCGACAGCGGACACGACCGCCGAGAAGTACAGCTTGCCAATGATGTTCAGCACCTCATCGCTCGCACGAAGCACCTCTTCGTAGGGCCGATACGCGAGAATCGTCTGGTTACGCTTGGCAAAGAGAACCATCTCGTCGAGATCACGCTCGACGTCGGCATGCACAGCCGAGGAATCGCTAGCGTCGAGGTCAAGCACCCCCGCTTGGCAGATGCCACGTTCCCAGAAGCCTACGAGCGGATGAATTGCACGGTCGAGCAGGTAGTGGCAGACGAAACCGGCCAGGTACGCTCGCGCGATGGGTTGCCCGCTCTCATCAATCGCATCCGTCGCCTGCCGCATAGCCACGAGCAACGAGCTGGGACTCTCGTCGTGCATGCGATACCCAAGCCTCTTAAAGTCATCGAGCGGCGGGAGGAGCAGCAGGTAAAAGAGCGGGTCAGGGCCTTGGCTGCCCAGCAAAAAGGCGTCACGCTCGTCAGGTGCGTAAAGGTCAACAGTCGAAAGTGCCGAACCATAGGCGTCCTGTGCAAAGAAATCATGTGCTAGCAATGCGGGCATTGCGGTCTCCTCTCATCACATAGGTACAAGCGTGCAAGCATTATAGCAGGGACCCACCCAAGGACTAACGTGACCACTTTCCCACAGTGGGATCGTGGTCAAGCAGGGCGAGGATGTCATCGCGCGAGATGGCGCTGCTCTGGGCGGCTTCGCCTCCGAGCACCGTGTCTGCAAGGTCCTGTTTAGCCTCCTGCATCTTGACGATGCGCTCCTCGATGGTGTCCTTTGCTATAAGCTTAAAGACACTCACCTCGCGCGTCTGCCCGATGCGATGGGTGCGGTCCGTCGCCTGGTTCTGCGCAGCGAGGTTCCACCACGGATCGTAGTGAATCACCACAGCGGCCGCCGTCAAGTTGAGACCGGTACCGCCCGCCTTGAGGGAGATGAGAAAGACCGGCACCTCCCCTGCTTGGAACCGCTCGACCAGTCGCACACGTGCCTCTTTGCTCGTCGAGCCGGTGAGGGTAATCCAGCTGATCTTTTCCTTGTTCAGTCGCTGGCCGATGATCTCGAGCATGCTCGTAAACTGCGAGAAGAGCAGCAGTTGGTGGCCACCCTCCACCGCCTGTCGCACCAGCTCCACGCAAGTCTCGAGCTTGGCCGAGCCTCCCTTGTAGTTCTCGTACAAGAGATGCGGGTCACAGCAGATCTGCCTGAGCTTGGTGAGCTCAGCCAAGACCTTGATGCGCGAGCTGGCAAACTCCTGTGGGAGTTGCTTTTTGAGGGAGAGAGCGAGTTTGGTAGCGCTTGCCCGATAGAGCTTGTCCTGCTCGCCCTCCATGATGGCCAGAACCTCAGACTCGCTCTTGTCGGGCAAATCTCGCAGGACGTCGCGCTTGTTGCGCCTCAGGATGAAGGGACCAACGAGACGGCGCAGGTTCTCAGCCACTTCTTCGTCGCCTGAGCCGATGGGGTTGGCGAAGCGCCGGGCAAACGACTCCGACGAGCCAAGCACCCCCGGCATCAGGAAGTCAAAGATGCTCCAGAGCTCGAGCAGACGGTTCTCGATCGGCGTGCCCGTAAGCGCGAAGCGCACATCGGCCTTGAGCTGACGGACTGCCTTCGCTGCCTTGGTAGCGTGATTCTTCACGTACTGCGCCTCGTCAAGGGCCACGCAGGCGAACTCCTGCTCGCAGAGGTCTTCCACGTCGCGGCGCATGAGGTCATAAGAAGTGACAAGCAGGTCGTAGGAGGAGGCGTCGGCGATGATTACGCGGCGCTGGGCTTTCGTTCCCACGAGACAGGCCACCTCAAGGTCAGGAGCAAAGCGCTCTGCCTCGGCGCGCCAGTTGTAGACGAGCGACGCCGGACAGACCACGAGCGATGGCTTGCGTGGCGTGGTGACATCGCGCAAGTCGTCGGCCTTCGAACCTTGGGCCTCACCGTACAACCCGTGAGGCTCCCCAATCTCGGCCTCCTCCTTTTCGTGCGCGAGGTAGGCAATGAGCTGCAAGGTTTTGCCCAGGCCCATGTCATCGGCAAGAATCCCGCCAAAGCCGGACTTTCCCAATGTACACAACCATTTGAAGCCCTCGCTCTGGTATGGGCGCAAGACGCCGCGCAGCACCTCGGGAGGCGTGAAGTCGGCGTCGGCAACCGTCTCGAAGTCGCGCACGATCTTTCGAAAGGCCCGGTTGCGCTCGAAGCGCACGCCTTCTGCACGCTTGAGTATGGCATCCACAAAGAGTGTGCGGTTCGCGGCAAGCTCCATGGGGCCGTCCACCAAATCCTCGGGCTCGACACCGAGGCCATTGGCGAGGTCAGCAATTGCCCCCACCGAGCCGTCGAGGCGCACAATATCGCCTCCGGAGAACCGCACAAAACGCTGCTTACGCCGATACGACGAAAGGTAAGCGACCAGCTCGCTGACGTCCATGTCGTCGGAGACGACCTCCAGATCAAGCAGCCCGCCCCGCACACTCGCGTCCACACGGACCGAAGGCGCGCTACGCACGGTGACGCCACGCAAACGCTCACTCAGCAGCACCTCTCCTAGCTCGGCCAACCGTGCCAGCCCTTCGGTAAAGAGCAAGAAATACGCCTCGTCGTCATCCTCATAGAAGAATGGATCGTCGGGTACGAAGGAATCATCGCCGATCACCTCGTGCACGTAGTCCGAGTACGACATGCGCTTCAGATGGTAGCTCTTGGGGAGAGGATGCGCGTAGACGGGGGTGTCATAGCCACCTTCAGGGAAGTACGCCATGACAGCGCGCTGTGCCGTCATCTCACGACGGGCGTCGCGCACCACCTGACCCTCACGCACCTCTTCATAGAGCGACATCGTCGTGGTGCCGTAACTCACCTTGGCATCACAGGTGACGAATCCATGGTCTAGCCGTATGCCAAAGGTAAACTCCGGCGTCGGTGGCAGGTAGCCGTCCACCCCTTCGGGTGCCACAAGGTGTGTGTGGGCACGCAGCGCAGGGAGCACGGCCGCACAGAAGCCCTGCATGTCCCGTTCGAGAATCCTCAGAGGCGCACGCGCGGGAAGCAGTGCCGCACAGAATGACCCCAAAGCCCGCGAGAAGTCCTGCGAACAGATGTCGAGCGTCTTGGTACCGACGAGGGCGAGCGTGGTGCCGTCGTAGATGGGCGTCAGCTCGCCCGGCGACACAAAGATCTCGTAGGTGTCAGCCTCCCCGTGCGCGAGCGCCACATCGAGCTCGGCATCTGCCTGACGTACCACCACCGTCCTCCGCTGCTTGCGCTGCTCGTACGAACGGCCCATGTCGTAGTCCTCCACGACGACCTTGCTGCCCTCCACGATGCGCAACACCTCCATGAGCTGCACCGTCGAGATGGGAAGGGTCTTCTGCGGGACGCGGGCCGGTGACGACTCGTAATACGAACCCGCGCCTCTGCTCACCTGCACGGCAAAGAGCGATGCCTGCGCATCGACCATGGCCGAGAGGAACTCGAGCAGCTCGTTGGCCTCGGGCGTGAAGGCCTGCCGACGATGGGCAAATTCGAGCTTCTTTCCGTAACTGTAGACGGCTCCCGACCGCCAGGCGCGAACGAGGTCGGCCACGCTTTTGACAACGTAGCTCGTCTTGCCACGAATAATCTTCAGACCGAGCGCCCAGGTGTCTCTGGAGCTGCTGTATCGCCATGCCGCGTCGGCTGTCAAGATGATGCACTGTAGCTCAGCCAGCTCCTTCGGCGCACCTCCCACCTCAGGGGCAGGAATTTCGCGATCGAGCTCGCGGGCCGTGCGTGCGGCGTAGTCGGAGATGAGGCGCTCGATCTGCGGACTGGTGTAGGCTTTTGGCTTTGGGCGAACGTAGTATCCGGCTCCGCGCGAAGACGAGCGGTTTATCGGTCTCGGGGGGTCGATGTAGCCGGCGTCCTCGAGGTAGGCCAGCGCAAGCGCCACGGTATGTTTGCACATGCCACCGTACTTCACGTGCGCCATGCAGTCGCAGACGTGGTCAAAGACCATGTCGTTGTCGAGGTCGAGCGCCACCATCACCGAATAATCCGCTGGACCGCTACCCCCAACCCTGCCCGTGACGTCAATGATGCCGGGAATGTCAGGGTCGCGCTCCGAGTGGATGGAGCGCACCTTTCCCTGTCGCACGAGATCGCTGCCGCGCGAATACGTGGTCGTCAGCGCCGCCTCGCGCTTGATGCTTGCCAGCAAACCGCTCACCACCATAGTCATCCTTTCTTTGGGGCCTTTCATCATACGTCCGCGCACGTGACTGGCGCAAACGACGAGAAGTCTGTTCTGCGGGCCACGAAAGGTGGGCTCTTTTGCGGAGGACCAAGGCACCATCTCGCACGTAGCCGCTAGGTTTCCGCCTCCCCACGCATTCCCCCGTCGTGCTACCATACCGACTTGCATGAACGCAATGACGCAAGGAGGCAGACCATGATCGCAGTGGTCAAGCAGACGGCAACCGAGGAGCAACTGGGACATTTCGTTGCCTGGATTGAGGGACGCGGATTCAAGACGCATGTCTCGCAGGGCGACAACGAGACCATCGTCGGCATCATCGGTGACACCACGCAAATCGATCCCTTCCTGCTCGAGTCAATGAGCATCATCGAGCGGGTGCAGCGCGTCTCGGAGCCGTTCAAGAAGGCCAACCGCAAGTTCCACCCCGAAGACACCATCGTCGACTGCGGTCACGGCGTCCTCATCGGCGGAGGCAACTTCCAGGTGATGGCAGGCCCGTGTTCCGTGGAGGGAAAGAACCTCATCGAGATAGCACGGCTTTGCAAGGAGGCCGGTGCCTCAATGCTGCGCGGCGGCGCCTACAAGCCGCGCACCTCCCCCTACGCATTCCAAGGCATGGGCGAGGAGGGCCTTGACCTGCTCCTCGAGGCATCCGCCGAGCTCGACATGCCCGTCGTTAGCGAGGTCATGGACCCCCGCGACGTACAGCTCTTTGTCGACAAGGGCATCGACGTCATGCAGATCGGCGCCCGCAATGCCCAGAACTTCAACCTCCTCAAGGAGGTGGGCAAAACCACGACACCGGTCCTGCTCAAACGCGGCATCGCAGGCACCATCGACGAGCTGCTCATGGCAGCCGAGTACATCATGAGCGAGGGGAACCCGAACGTCATTCTTTGCGAGCGCGGCATCCGCTCGTTCGAGACGCGCACGCGCAATACCTTCGACATCAACGCCATTCCCGTGCTCAAGCACTTGAGCCACCTGCCTGTGGTGGGCGACCCCAGCCACGCAACCGGCTACACGCGCTACGTACGCCAAGCCGCCTACGCCGCGACTGCGGCCGGTGCCGACGGACTCGAAATCGAAGTCCACAACAACCCGAGCGAGGCCCTCTCCGACGGCGCTCAGGCACTCACGCCCGCGCAGTTCAGCGACGCCATACGCCGCATCGCCCTCATCCGCGAAGCCGTGACCGCTGACCTGGAGGAGGAGTAGGCATGGGCGCAAACACCGAGAACCCCGTTCCTGAGCACCTCAGCGTGCCCGACGGAGCCACTTTCGTACCCGGACGCGTCGGTGTCCTGGGACTCGGCCTCATTGGCGGGTCTTTTGCCAAGGCCCTGCACGAGGGCGGCACCGAGGTCTTTGCTTGGAACCGCACGCACTCCACGCTCGAGCTCGCGATGATCGAGTGCGTGGACGCTGAGCTCGATGACGAAGCGGTGCCAAGCTGCGAGCTCATCATCCTCGCCGGCTATCCCAAAGTCTCCGTAGAATGGCTCAGACGCATGGCATCGCTCATCTCGCCAGGAGCCATCGTAATCGACATCGTGGGCGTCAAGCGCAGCATCTGCGCCGAGTGCTTCGACATCGCCGCCAACCACGACTGGTATTTCGTGGGTTGCCATCCCATGGCCGGCACCCAATACTCGGGCTTCGCCTACACGCGGGCAAACATGTTTCAAGGGGCGCCGATGGTGGTGGTTCCGCCCGCCGAGATGGACGACTTCGTCCGCCTCGATGTCCTCGAGCGCTTGCAACACCTACTCGCCCCTTGCGGATTCGGCACATATACGCTCTCCACGCCCGAGCACCACGACGAGGTCATTGCCTTCACCTCGCAGCTCGCTCACGTCGTCTCGAACGCCTACGTAAAGAGCCCCTCCGCACAGGTACACAAGGGCTTCTCCGCGGGCAGCTACAAGGATCTCACGCGCGTGGCCAGACTCAATGCCCGCATGTGGACGGAACTCTTCCTCGAGAACGGCGATTACCTCTCCGACGAAATCGGCATACTCATCGACAACCTCCAGCAGTACAAGGATGCCATCGACGCAGGCGATGCCGACCGGCTCGAAGAGCTACTCGCCGAGGGCGACAGGCGCAAGAAGGAGGTCGAGGAACAGTGAGCTCGGTTATTCGCGAGACCGTACACGTCAGCACCACCTCAGCCGACTACGACGTCATTGTGGGAACGGCACTGCTTGCCGAGGTCGGCGCGCGCGTGCGCGAGGCTGCGCCAGCAGATGCGGCATTTATCGTCAGTGACACAAACGTCGCGCCGCTCTACTTGGAGCAGGTGGAGACTTCCCTTTGTGAAGCAGGCTTCTCGGTAGCGTCGCTTGTCGTCGAAGCCGGCGAAGTGCACAAGAATCTCACCACCTTCGGCACTATCCTCGAGACCATGGCCAAGGCAGACCTCACACGCGACAGCATCATGGTGGCCCTCTGCGGCGGCGTGGTGGGCGACATGGCCGGCTTTGCGGCGGCAAGCTACATGCGCGGCATTCGCGTGGTACAGGTTCCGACGACGCTCCTCTCGATGGTGGACTCATCTGTGGGCGGCAAGACCGCCATTGACCTCAGCTGTGGCAAGAACCTCGTCGGTGCGTTTTTGCAGCCCTCGCTCGTCGTTGCCGATGTGGGATGCCTCCAGAGCCTTGAGCCCGAGGTCTTCGTTGACGGCATCGGCGAGGTGGTTAAACATGGAGTGCTCGCCGATGAGAGCCTCTTTGATGAGCTGGCATACACTCCTTTGCTCCAGACCAGCGACCCAGACTATCTGACGCACGTGGTCGCCCGCAACGTCGCGATCAAGCGTGACGTGGTCTCTGGCGACGAACGGGAACGCGGCGTACGTCAGACGCTCAATCTCGGCCACACCATCGGCCACGCCATCGAAGCTGCAAGCGGATATACGCTTGGGCATGGGCATTGCGTTGCAGTCGGACTCTGCGCCGTGGCACGTGCGGCCGAGCAGCTGGGCTGGGCCGAGACTGGCCTCGCAGAGCGCGTCGCGGCCTGCGTCACCGCGCAGGGCCTTCCCTCGACAAGCGACCTGCCCACGTCAGAGCTCGTGGCACAGGCCACCCACGACAAGAAGCGGCACGGCACAGGCGTCAACCTCGTGGTGCCCACACGCATCGGGCAGGTCGAGATACGGCGCGTAAGCTTTGATGAGCTGTTCGAGGTTATCCGCCTCGGAATGCACCGGTGCTGAGGGGACAGTCCCCCCTGTACCTTTGGGTACAGGGGGGACTGTCCCCTCAGTACCTCGGAATCCGCTAAATGTAAAGGAGCACACGCATTCATGAACGTCACCATCCACCCGAGTTCGCTGAGCGGCACCGTCTCCGCCGTCGCCTCGAAGTCAATGGCTCATCGACTGATGATTCTCAATGCACTGGCCGAGTGTCCCAGCGAGCTCGTGTGCTCCTCCACCTCGGAGGATATCGAGGCAACAAGGCATTGCTTGGACGTCTTGCGAACATCAAGCGGCCCGTGTGAGTTCGAATGCGGGGAGTCTGGATCAACGCTGCGCTTCCTCTTGCCGGTCGTAGGCGCCCTTGGCAAGAGCGCGCGATTCCACAGAAGGGGTCGCCTTACACAGCGGCCCCTTGCACCGTTCGATGCGCAACTGCGGGCACACGGCATGCACATCGCAGATGACGGCGACGATCTCGTGGTGGAGGGTCAGCTCCACGGCGGAAGCTTTTCCTTGCCAGGCGACGTGTCTTCCCAGTACGTGAGCGGGCTTCTCATGGCAGCACCTTTGCTCGCAGAGCCCATCGAGGTTTTCGTTTCGGCTCCGGTGCAGTCGCGCCCCTACATCAACCTCACGACACAGGCCCTCTCCAAGTTTGGCGTTGACGTCGTCTGCGACCGTGTGGGCATGGGTACGTCCGCTTGCGAACGCTTTGCCCTTCAACCCGACACGCTACGCGGCCCCGACCGCCTCGCGGTCGAGGGAGACTGGTCGAACTCTGCGTTCTGGCTGGCGGCAGGGACACTGGAGCGCGAAGGCCTCACCGTTAGCGGACTCGACCTCATGAGCGCACAAGGTGATCGCTCCATCCTCGCTGCCCTCGCAGCCTTTGGCGCACGCATCGCACGACATGGTGATGCCGCACGGGCAACGCGCGACACGCCACGCGCGGCATCTCTAGACATAAGCGCCATCCCTGACCTCGTACCCCCCTTGACTGCGGTCGCCGCAACCGTTCCTGGCACGAGCCGCTTTCGCAATGCGGGCCGCCTCCGACTCAAGGAATCCGATCGTCTCGCCACGATTTGCGCCGTAGTCAACGCCATGGGCGGGCGCGCATCCATCGAAGGCGACGACCTTCTGGTCGAAGGAGTGAAACAGATCACGGGCGGCGAGGTCAATGCCGCCAACGATCACCGCATTGCAATGATGGCTGCGATCATGGCCACCCATGCCACAGGTCCAACCGTCGTGCATGGCTCGGAATGCGTCGCAAAGTCCTACCCTGGGTTTTGGGAAGACTACCGTCTCCTCGGAGGTATGGCCACAGAAGAGTAGCTGACGACCATCCAGCTGTTCGGGGATGCTGTTCGGCGATACCCCCTTGATATATGCGCAAAGGGGTCTCCAAACAGCACAAATGACGCAGACGTGCGTTACTTCCTTGTGGCACCTCCCCTCCTGCATTTGATACCGTCCATACTCCCTATGGACGAAACACTTGATACGAGATGAACCAGAAATGCTAATGTATCGGTATTTCTCTTTTGGTTCGTAAGGTTGGCGTCAAACAAATGAGAGTAAGGAGTGGTTCATGGCACAAACGAGACAAAGGAAGCTCATCGTACCCCTCGTCATGGGCGCTGTGGTGCTCGCGATCATCGGGGCGCTTACCGGCTGTGGAGAGCAGCCAAAGAAGCAGGTAGAAGTTCCTGACCTGAGGTACTACTACCAGGAACAGGCAGAGCAGATGCTCGCCGACGTTGGCCTGAAAGTCGGTGAAGTGTCCGAGGAAAACAACGGCGTGTCTTTCGACGGACTCGTCCTGAGCCAGAGTCCCGCTGCGAAGGAGACCGTGGAGGAGGGGTCGGCGATTAACATTACCATCGCCACGGGCAACCCGATACCCACGAGCCTCACGGTTCCGGATCTCAGGGGCCTGTCACCCGAGGAGGCGGAGATAGCCCTTATCTCAACGTTCATCATACCTCTGCCAAGCGATGCCGTGTACTCTGACGACGTGGAGCCCGGCAAGGTGTGCGCGCAGTCGGCGGCGGCCGGTTCGCAAATACCCCTTGACCCACAGGATCTCAAGGATGGCAATCTCCCAGTGGTTTCCTACTCCACGAGCCTGGGCAAGGAGCAGGTGAATGTGCCCGACTTGGTCGGCAAGACCTCGCAGGAGGCGCGCGATGCCCTCGCGAATGCAGGGCTGGCCGTTGACTCGACCACTTCCTACAACGATACGGTGGAGGCAGACCGCGTCATCAGCCAGTCGGTGGCCAAGGACATTACGGTCCCCAAGGGCACGGTTGTCACCATCGAGATCTCGCAGGGCAAGAAGCCCGTCACTCGCGTCTTGGTACCGGACATCCGCACGTACACCCTAGACGAGGCCAAGCGGTCCTTGGAGAGCGCAGGGCTCAACTACACCTACTCCGGAGACGAGTCGGGTAGGGTCATCACAGTCCATCCCAACCCCAACACCGAGGTCGACCAAGGCTCCACGGTCACCTTCACCCTCCAGCGTACCGTTGAGCAGCAGCGCCAAGAGGATCTGAATCGCCAGCAGCAGGA
>CACXDP010000287.1 GCA_902766445.1 uncultured Coriobacteriaceae bacterium | reverse complement strand
GCGGCTCCACTTGAGCGAGAAGCGCAGGCAATTGAAGCCCTCCTCGGCGCACAGGCGGATGTCTTCCTTGTAGTGATGATAGAAGTCAGAGGCGATGTGGCTGGGATAATAGATGTCCGGATCATCTACGAGGCACACCTGCGCGCCTTCGGGCAGGGTGCGCACGGGGCTGTGGAAGCACAGCGGAAGCTTGTCGATGGTGCCGTCCGGCATGCGGAAGGTCACCTGACGCGGCACCTTGTGCGCGCCGTTCGTCATACAGTCAGCTGTGGAAAGGCCGGCGCCTCCTTCGAACACGCCACCCTCGTACTGATTTGAGGCCGTCGCCCCACCCCAGAAGAAGTCCTCGCTAAAGGCCATTGCAACTCCCCTTTCAACACGTCCTTTAACACATATGCATACACTATACGAGCGTATCAACGCGATGGTTGGCAGACACACGCGAGCGGGCGCTATTGTTCGCGAGACGGTGCGCATGAAAGGTTGACCGCTAGCCCACAGCGGGATCGTGGTCAAAAATGACCACGATCCCGCTGTGGGCTAGCGGTCGGCTAGCGGTCATGCCTTTTAGCGGCTGCCCTTGATGTAGGGGATGCCGTCGGCCTTCGGGGCGACGGAGCGACCGACGAAAAGCACGAGTACGATGATGGTCATCGCATATGGCAGCATCGAAAGAATCTGGCTCGGTACCACGAAGTCGCCGCCGCCCAGGATGATGACGAGCGCCTGCGTGAAGCCGAAGAGCAGGCAAGCGCCGTAAGCACCGAACGGCGTCCACTTGCCAAAGATGACCGCAGCCATGGCGATGAAGCCCTGGCCCGAGATGGCCGTCTGCGTGAACTGGCTGATGATGGCGATGGATACTGATGCGCCGCCGAACCCCGCAAACATGCCGCTGAGCAACACGCAGACATAGCGCACCTTGTATACATTGATTCCGAGCGTATCGGCTGCCGCCGGATGCTCACCCACAGCACGTACGCGCAGACCCCACTTGGTCCTGTACAGCACGAACCACATGATGATGGCAAATATCAACGCGAGAACCGTGGTCACATTGACGTTGAGGTTAACGAACGGCGTTCCCGCGAGACCGCTCTCCCCCAAAACCTTTGGTAGCTTGGGTGCGATCGGACTCATGGCCGCGCCCTCAAAGAACGAGCGGCAGGCAAAGAGCGCAAGGCCCGGTGCCAGCATGTTGATAGCGACACCGCTGATGGTCTGGTCGGCGGCAAAGGACACCGAGGCGACAGCATGGAGCAACGCGACAAGTGCACCTGCCACTCCAGCTGCGAGGAACCCAACCCAAGGATTGCCGGTGAAGTAGCTCCCGGCTGCACCCGCGATGGCGCCGATGACCATCATGCCCTCAATGCCGATGTTCGTCACGCCGGAGCGCTCCGAGATGACACCACCCAGAGCACCAAAGACGAGCGGGGTGGAATACATAAGCGTGATACCGATGAGCAAGAAGAAGCTTTCCATGCTATGCCTCCTTTTCGGGAAGGGGCGTACCGTTCTTGGTCGTCCGGGCGTCATCCCGCTCCTCGCGCTTCTTGTGTACGAGGTCGGCAAGAACAGGCGTGATGCCAGGCAGTGCCGTGCAGAAGACAATCGTGCCGATCATGATGTTGATGATGTCAGAGGGGGCACCGAGACTCTGTTGAACCGACATCCCGCCATAGATGAGCGCAGAAAACATGATTGACGCCGGTATGCAGCCAATGGGTGAGCAGCCTGCGATAAAGGCGACCGACATACCGTTGAAGCCGTAGCTTTCCATGGCGGCAAGAAGGCTGATGGTGTGCGGGGCGATGCCCGTGATGGTCAGCGCCCCGGCGAGTCCGCTGATGGCGCCTGCTATGAGCATCGAAAGGACGATGTTGCGCTCGACGGGGATACCCGAGAAGCGTGCGGCATCACGGTTGAAGCCGACCGCCCGCAGCTCGTAGCCGAGCTTGGTGCGCGTAAGCACGAAACCGATGATCACGGCTACGAGGATGGCAACGGCAAAACCGGCATTGATGTCGGTCTTGAGCAGAATCTCGCGCAACCACGGTATTCCCTTCAGGAACTCCTTGCCGGCCTCGGACTTCTTCCACGTACCCAGAATCGTCGTATAGCTTGAGGGGTTGACCGGCAGGGCGCTCGAAGAGTCCGGCTTGTGGAAGGTCTTGGTATTAACGATGAAATTGCAGAAATAGAACGCAATCCAGTTGCACATAATCGAGGTGATGACCTCATGGATGCCGAACTTTGCCTTGAGCCATCCCACAAAGGCGCCAAGCGCCGCTCCACCCACGATGCCCGCGAGCAGCACGAGTGGCAGCTGAAACGGCATGGGCAGGTTAAGCGTAACCCCAACCATCGTGGCAAGTGTGGTGCCTAGGATATACTGCCCTTCTGCCCCGATGTTAAAGAGGCCCGTCTTGAACGCAAACGCTACCGAGACGCCCGTTAGCAGGATGGGAGTAGCCTTGATGATGACGTTGGATATGTACTTCGGCTTGCCAAATGAGCCATTGAAGAGTGCCGCAAACGAAGCGATGGGATCGTAACCCGCCACGGCGAGCACCACCGCCGATATGACGAAGCCCACCAAGACGGCAAAGAGCGCCGCCGCAAAGCGTGAGCGAAGAAACTTCTCGAGCTTGCTCACTTTGCCTCACCTCCCGCCATGAGAAGACCCAGCTTGTTCTCATCCACGGTGCCTTGGGCGAAGGTACCCGTAATCTGACCGTGATAGATGACCGCGATGGTGTCGGACACATCCATGACCTCATCAAGCTCGAAGGAGATGAGCAGGATTGCCGCTCCCCTGTCGCGCTCGGCGATGAGCGTCTTGTGGACGAATTCGATGGCACCCACGTCCAGTCCGCGTGTGGGTTGGAACGCGATGAGGAGCTCCGGCTCCGAGGAGACCATACGAGCGATGATGGCCTTCTGCTGATTGCCACCGGAAAGCCCGCTCATGCGCTCGTCTTCGCATCCGACCGGACGGATGTCAAACTGCTTGATCAAGTCGGTCGTATAACTGCGCAGCTTGTCGTAGTCGAGGTTTATGCCTTTGCCAAACTCATCGTCCACATGGCGCTCCAACACGGTGTTTTCGCTCACGACGAAGGGCAGCACGAGACCCCAGCGGTGGCGGTCCGAAGGTATCGTTGCGACCCCGGAAACGAAGGTGTTGCGCGGCGTGGTGTTGGTGAGCTCCTTGCCCTTCATCTTGATGCTGCCAGACTCGGCCTTGGCAAGGTTCGTGATTGCGTCCACGAGCTCCTGCTGGCCGTTGCCATCGATGCCCGCGATTCCCACGATCTCGCCCGACCGAACGTCGAGGTCAAGGCCACGCACCTGCTCGATGCCACGATCGTCCTTGACCGTGAGGCCGCGAATCGAGAGAACGACGTCGCCGGGGTGTGCGGGAGTCTTCTCCACGGTGAGGTTGACGTTTCGGCCCACCATCTTTGAGGCGAGCTCCGTCTCACTGGAGGTCTTGACATCGACGGTACCCATGTAGACACCGCGCCGGATAATCGAACACTCGTCGGCTGATTGCATAATCTCACGGAGCTTGTGGGTGATGATGATGATTGTCTTGCCCTTGGCAATGAGGTCATGCATGATCTCGATGAGCTTGTCGATCTCCTGCGGGGTGAGAACGGCTGTCGGCTCGTCGAGGATGAGAATCTCGGCGCCACGGTAGAGTGCCTTCAGGATTTCCACACGCTGCTGCATGCCGACAGTGATGTCCTGGATTCGCGCATCGGGATCCACATCAAAGCCGTACTCATTTGACAACGCCATGACCTCTTCGCGTGCTTTGCGCATGTCGAGAACGCCGGCGGCACCACAAACCTCGTCACCGAGGATGATGTTTTCCGTGACGGTGAAGTTCTCCACCAGCATGAAGTGTTGGTGGACCATTCCGATGCCGTGCTCGATGGCCTCGGTGGGGCTCGTGATAGCCACCTCCTTGCCGCCCATGTGAATCGTCCCCTCATCAGCCTGATACAGGCCGTAAAGGATGTTCATGAGTGTCGTCTTGCCCGCACCGTTTTCGCCCAGGATGGCATGGACCGTCTGCTTGCGCACATCCAAGTCCACCCCATCCAAGGCAGTGAACGTGTTGAAGCGCTTGACGATGCCATGCATCTGCACCGCGTATTCGGAGCTTACCTCCATACGCCACCTCCCTTTCGCTCTCGCCGTGTGTTCATTATATGAAAGAACCTTGAGCGTAGGTATAGAAAATGTAAATAGAAACGTAGAGGGGTATAAGACAACATCCCAAGGATGCAGACCACGAAGGCGGCGGGTTGGCGCAAGTTGCCAGTGAGTTGTGTGGCATCTTCGCGGGAAACGACCCTTTGGGCTATGTGCCTTGTACAATATCGTTCCGAATAACGATCATGGAGGTGCGCATTATGAGCGCTGACGACAACAAGAAGCCCTTCGAGACGGCAAGCGCAACGACCGATCCCGACAACTCCAACTCTGGCCCCTTCGCATATATCATCACCGGAATCGCCCTCGCCATCTTGCTCGTATTCGGTGTGGCCTGTTCGAGTTGCGCCTCTATAGCCCTCACGGCCGTTGCATCTAACGGCAGCCCCTCGGGGACAGACACTCCCAATTCACAGGTATTTCCTTACGGAGACGAAGACTTCGACTTCGATGACTTCGACCAGTGGTTCAACCAGTACGACTTCGACGGTGACGACGGCAACTCCGGCAACAACGGCAATGGCTCGCCCACCGACAATAATGACAGCGCCTCAGCATCCGTGGGAGACATACTCGACTTTGAGATCTCGCCCTTTACCACCAGCATCGACAGCGAGGTGAGCGCGAGCGCTTATGCCGGCACACCCTCCGAGGTGCGTGACTTCGTACGCGGCGTCATATCCACCGACAACGACTACACCCAGAAGGTCAGCGCTGCCCTCAATGTCGCCGCTCTCAAGGAAGACGAGCGCGCAGACAAAATC
This sequence comes from uncultured Coriobacteriaceae bacterium, assembly GCA_902766445.1. Taxonomy (GTDB): domain Bacteria; phylum Actinomycetota; class Coriobacteriia; order Coriobacteriales; family Atopobiaceae; genus RUG440. Next base: position 4,231 of record CACXDP010000287.1, on the reverse strand, counting down.
AAGGAGGCTATCGGTCTCTGCCAGGAAGCGTCCAAAGCCATCGATGCCCTCCAGATGCCCTCGCTCAAGGCCGACAAGGATGGCGAAGTCGCCGACGCCCTCGGCACCGCAAAGACGAAGGCCTGCGAGCGCTGGGACCAGATGGGCCGCGAGCTGACACTCCTCGACACCACCGAGCAGGTACGGACGCGCAAGCTCTGGAACTACGACGATGACGTCGTCGACGCAACGCAGGAGGCGGGCGACTACCTGGAGGAGGCCATGGAAGTGGCCGCAGGACTCTAGGGAAGCGAGGAGGAGACAATGAGCAAGGCGGACGACCTGTTCGTCGCCATGTGCGACGACATCTTGGAACACGGGACCACCACTGAGGGGCAGCGTGTGCGCCCCGTATGGGACGACGGTGCTGCCGCCTACACGATCAAGCGCTTCGGTGTGTGCAACCGCTACGACCTGCGCGAGGAGTTCCCGGCGCTCACGCTGCGCCGCACCGCACTCAAGAGCTGCATGGACGAGATCCTGTGGATCTATCAGAAGAAGTCAAACAACGTAGGCGACCTCGGCTCCCATATTTGGGACGCGTGGGCTGACGATACCGGCTCAATCGGCAAGGCATACGGCTACCAAGTCGGCAAGGTCTCGCACTACCGCGATGGCGACTTCGACCAGATGGACCGCGTGCTCAAGGACCTGCGCGAAGAGCCCTTCTCGCGGCGCATCCTCACCAATCTCTACAACTTCGACGACTTGAGCGAGATGGCTCTCTACCCCTGCGCCTACAGCTGCACCTACAACGTGACCGATGATCGTCGCGCGGACGGACGCCTCACGCTCAACATGGTGCTCAATCAGCGCAGCCAGGACGTGCTCACGGCAAACAATTGGAATGTCTGCCAGTACGCCCTCCTACTTATGATGGTGGCGCAAGCATCGGGCATGGTGGCGGGCGAACTCGTCCACATGATTGCCGATGCCCACATCTACGATCGTCACGTCGACATCGTGCGTGAGCTCATCTCGAGGCCTCGACATGCCGCGCCACGCGTGACGCTGAATCCCGAGGTGACGGACTTCTACGCCTTCACGACCGACGACCTCATAGTAGAGGGCTATGAGACAGGACCACAGGTGCGCAACATCCCCGTTGCGGTGTAGCAAGCTGGAAGGGGCGCCCGATGAATGCCATTGTGTCCGTTACCGCAGATTGGGGCATCGGCCTCAAGGGTCGCCTACTCGTACGCAACCGCGCTGACATGCGTTTCTTTCGCGAGACGACCATGGGCGGAACTGTCGTGTGCGGAAGGACGACCTTCGAGAGCTTCCCGGGCGGGGCGCTCAAGGGACGGCGCAACATCGTACTCACCCACGATCGGAGCTGGTCGTCTGTAGGAGCAGAGGTTGCGCACGACCTTGAGGAAACCCTCAAGCTGGTAGCTGATGATGATCCCGAACGGGTGTGGTTGATTGGTGGTGAGAGCGTCTATCGTGCGCTGCTCGAACGCTGTTCGCGAGCGTACGTCACGAAGCATGACGTAGTTCGCGAGGCCGACGCGCACTTCCCAGATCTCGATGCAAGTGCGATGTGGGAGCTAGAGCGGCACTTCGGCACCGGCACGACAGATGAGGGTGTGCCGTACGAGTTCGTGGTGTATCGTCACCTGTGAGGGCCACATCATACGCTCTCACTCGGAGAGGAGAGCGCGCTGTCCTTGAAAGACAAAACGTTCGATAAGCGCGCTCATCTGCTCGGGAGTCATTCTGCAACCGTCGTCGAGCCAACCTCCCACGACCCCTGATGCACCTCGCGTAATGAAGCGAAGGAAAAGCGCCCCCTCCTCCACATCCGTCTGGCCCTCGGCATCCCAATATGCAAGGGTTCGCTCGCAGCAGAGGTCTATAGCCCGCTCGAGCAGGCGCGGGTTGCCATGCCAGACGGCATGCCAGCGCTCTCGGTCCGCATCGATTGCCCGACACATCTCGAGAGTGACTTTGCCTTCGTCGTAGCCGTTCTCGACCATGGCGGTCAGCTCCGCGAGAAGCTCTTTCTCAATTTCGGCAAACACATCCTCAGGCGTCGAGTAATGCGCGTAAAACGTATTGCGGTTGATGTCGGCTTCCCTGCAGAGCTCAGTGGTAGTAACCTGCGCGACGGCCTTGTCCTGCATGAGTCGCAGCAACGCTTCCCTGATGGCCTTCTTTGTCCGTCGAACTCGCTTGTCTTCTCCTTTTGCAACCATTTTTACCCTCAATCGTACGTTAACGTACTAACTGTACTAACATTGAATGATAACGCATGCTTACGTGGCTGCCAAGTCCTTACTTTTCGTTACCATAACACATGAGGTTTTATGTCTACAACACTGGAGGTAGGTATGGACGAACGCGTGTACTTGGTCACAGGAGCCGCGGGCTTTTTGGGCGGCACCATCGTGAGACAGCTGATCGAAGAGGGCAAAAAGGTCCGTGCCTTCGTGCTTGCGGGCGACCCAGCCGTCAAGTTCATCCCCGAGGCAGCTGAAGTCGTGGAGGGCGACCTGACTGACATCGACTCTCTGGAACCGCTTTTTGCCGTACCTGAGGGAACGAAGACCGTCATGCTGCATATCGCGAGCTTTGTCTCGGTGAAGCCCGACTTTGACCAGCGCCTCATTGACATCAACGTGGGCGGCTGCAAGAACGTGATCGAGCTCTGCCTGCGTCATCCCGAGTGCGAGAGGATGGTCTACTGCTCGAGCATCAGCGCCATTCCCGAGACGCCCATGGGCACACCCACTCCGGAGGTCGACTACTTCGACGAGACCAAGGTCGTTGGTTGGTACAGCAAGTCCAAGGCCATGGCTTCGCAGGAGGTCCTTGACGCCGTGCATCACCGCGGGCTCAATGCCTGCATCGTGCATCCCAGCGGCATCATGGGGCCGGGCGACTTCGCGATGAGCGACATCACCCATACGCTCATCGACATTCTCAACGGCGAGATGTCCAGCGGCGTGGACGGCACGTTCAACATCGTTGACGTACGCGACCTCGCGGCGGGCTGCATCGCAGCCGTGGACAAGGGCCGCTGCGGTGAGTGCTACATCCTGGCTAACGATGTCATCAAGTTCCGCGACTTCGCAAACATGGCCATCAACGAGCGCGGCGGCGAGGAAATCAAGTTCTTCATCCCCATCAAGGCCGCAGGCGTCCTTGGTAGCGTCATGGAATCGGCCGCGAAAATCACGGGCGACGAGCCCATGCTCACCTCCTACAACATCTACAACCTTGGAAGGAACAACGAGTTTGACATCTCCAAGGCTCGCGAGGAGCTAGGCTTCACCACGCGGTCGTACAAGGAGACTATTCACGACATGGTGCAGTGGTTCATCGAGCAGGGCATGCTTGAGACCGCAAACTAATGCAGACGGCACTTCTGAGTAGAAAGGACACAACCATGGCAAACGTATGCGTCATAACGGGCGGCGGAAGCGGCATCGGACTCGAGACCGCGAAGTGCATGCCGAAGGACAAGATTCTGGTCATCAGCGGCAGGACACAGGCGAAACTCGACAAGGCGGTCGCCGAGCTCGAGGCACTCGGCTACGAGGCGTACGGCATCCCCTGTGATGTCTCAGTGCGCCGCGACGTCCATGAACTCGCCGTGATCTCCAGTCTGAAGGGCACGATCACCAACGTGATCCATGTGGCGGGTGTTTCACCTTCCATGGCTGACCCCGAGACCATCATCCGCATTAACGCACTCGGCACCGTGTATGTGAACACGGAGTTCCGCAAGTACCTCAAACCCGGCAGCGTGATCGTGGACGTGGCGAGCAACTCCGCATACGCCCTGCCCGACATGCCTCTGATCAAGGGCACGTACGAGCTCGCGGACGAGGACGAGGACAAGTTCGTAAAGCGCCTGCTGCGCGGCTCCGTAGGCCGCAACGACTACGAGAAGTCGGGGTTAGCTTATTCCTTCTCAAAGAACTTCGTGGTGTGGTACGCGCAAAAGTGCGCGTTCGAGTACGGACCAGTAGGCATCCGCGTGTGCTCCGTGAGTCCCGGCCTCATCGAAACCGGCATGGGAACCGCCGAGAAGGAGGCAAGCGCCGAACTTGGCTTCACGGCAAAGATGATCGATCAGGCGGCCGAGCGCCGCATGGGTAAACCCGAGGAGCTCGGTTTCGCCATCGCGACGATTGCCGACGAGCGCAACGGCTATCTAGCCGGAGTGGATGTGCTCGTGGATGGC
>CACXDP010000286.1 GCA_902766445.1 uncultured Coriobacteriaceae bacterium | reverse complement strand
GGCAAGCGCAACGGCACCGACGCCCTCAACCCCGCTGATGTCATGCGGCAACATCTTGTTCGCCGAATCCAAGGGGATGTCGAAGGACCGCCGCATCACGTCCATGAGCTGAGGTATCTCCGACCCACCGCCCAAGACGTACATGTGCTCGACATCCTCCTGATTGGAAAAGTTATAGAAGTTGATAACCTTACTAATCTCGAAGCACAAACGGTCGTACACTGCCTCGCATTCGGGGAGATCGAGCACGCCCTCGAAGTTTGACTGCTTGTACGTGCTTGCGACATGACGGTCGACACCCTTGATATCCGCAATGGTCATGTCAAGATCGCGGCATCCAAAGTCGATGGTCTTTGAAGCCTTGAACTTCATGCCATGAAACAGGTGAGCGGCTACCGAGACGTTACCGATATCAACAAATACCTGGGATTCCTCCGACTTCTCGGATCCGGACTTTTGGGACTCGCGCACGATGCGCATATAAGCCATCTGCGATGGTATGACCACCTTGAGCCTGAAGCCTGCCTTGCGCACGATCTGGGCACGCTCCTCGATAATCCGTCGACTTGCGGCGGATGCATACAGCTCGAGCCGCTCAGGCTTGCCCTCCTCGTTGAGGGGAACCTCGTCGACGGCATAATCGTAGACGTATGCATCGGGATCCTCATCGATGTAGTCACGGAACTCGTAGGGTAGATTGAGCCTCAGCTCCGCATCGCTCATTGGAGGCAGCGTGACATGCCTAAAGAATGCGCTGGAGTCCCCCAGCACCATGACCGCGTCGCGTTGCCTGATCTTCTCGCGCTTGCGGAGTTCCGCGAGGATGTTTGTAAGGGTTTGCGGGGCGGATATCCCGTCCTCACCAACTACGTTCTCGGGCAATGGTACCGATACGGCACTGACTCCTCCGCCCGCCCTGTAAACGACCTTGAGCGTGCTCGTGCCGATGCCGATGCCCACAAAAGAAGCTGCCATGCGCACCTCCTCGATAGCTTGCATCTCTCACATGATACGCGATAACCCATGGTGGTTGCTAGTTGAAATCGCAGATGGCAGGACTGCACACGTATTTGTGCCGTTTGGGGATGTGCTGTCAGGGAATTCTCCCCTTTTGGCACATTGCACAGAAGCAATCCCCCTCAGTACCTCAGAACAAGCCTAGGTACCAACTCACGACCGGCTCTCCCACCAGCATGCACACCCAGCAAGCAAGTGCAATGGAAGGACCAAACGGAATGAGACGTGGGTCGGACTTGCCATCGTCGGAGTGTTGCGACTGACCGACCATCCCAAACACGATACCGAGAACGCAGGCGAGCAAGATGATAAAGATGCACTGCTGCCAACCAAAATAGAGTCCAGCCACGAAAAACAGCTTGACGTCTCCCCCACCCAAGCTATCACGTCCGAGGACTCGGTCCATGATGAGGGCCAGCGCGATTATGGGTACGGCCACCACGACACCACTCACTATAGAATCGCGAGCAAGCGCCAAGGCGACGCCCGATCCCGTCAAACCCACAGCAACTACGTAGGCGGCGCGTACGACAATCGCCGCGACTATGGTCGCGTTCGGAATGACGTATTCGTCCAAGTCGGTTAGTGACAAGACCAGTAACACGCTAGCAAAAGCCACGAGCTCCGCAGCCTCTAGCGTAAGTCCGTACCTGAGAAATATCGACACGAATGCGACGCAGCACAGGAGTTCTGTGGCCGGATAGCGTGGGCTCACACGTTCCCCACAATAACGACACTTCCCACCGGAGACGAGCCAACTCAGGACCGGCACGAGGTCGCGCGCCGATAGTTCATGCCCGCAGCTAGTACAGTGGCTTCTGCCGCGCAGCACGGATTCCCCATGCGTCATGCGCCAAGCCAGACAGTTGAGAAACGATCCCATGCATAGGCCAAACACTGCGACCACGAAGGTGCAGTAGGCCATGAGAAACGACGATTCGCCCATCATGGTCAGCGCCTTTCTACGACGTGAGCTTGACAAGTCGAACAAGGGTGCCAGAACCGCCAGGACGCGGCTCGATACGCACAGAATCCACAAGCAGGCGCATGAGCAGTATGCCCCGCCCTCGCTCGGGATCGCGCATGCTCTTGGACTCGATCATTTGCTCGGGTGACTTCTCGAAGCCGTCACCACAGTCCGTAACCTCCACCACCATGCGATCCGGATACGCACTCACCGTGGCCAGAATGCCATCCCCACAGGTATGGTCAGCAGCGTTTCCTAGTGCCTCGCCCACAGCAAGCGTGATATCGAACACTTCATCATTGGAGAAGGGCAGCTTATGGGCAAGCTCGGCGACGCGCGTTCGCGCGGCCTGGAGGTCATCTCCGCTCACGGGCAGCGTAGTGCGCCATAAGGGAAGCACTGAAGGGTCGAGCTCCGGGACGTCATCATGCTCCCCAATGGAACTCACTGGAATAAGGTCAACCAAACGTGCGATGCGCAGAGATCGAAGCACATCGGGGGTCACATCCACCAACGAAAGAAGGCCGCCGTTCTCGCGCATGCGACGTACCGCGCCAAATATAAACGCCATGCCCGACGAATCCACGTAGGGCACAGCGGCCATATTGAGTACGATGCGACGACTTCCGCTCGCGATGAGACGCTCGATTACGTTGCGCAAGGCAGGAACCGTGCGCACGCTGATGTCGCCAGAGACGGGAACGAGTGATATGTTGGTTGATCGTCGCATAAGGCACTTATTCCCAAAATGGGGCGAACCCATACACGCGGCGAAAGAACTCTCTCTATCCGCTGATGATGGTATTTGTGGCGTAAGCCCATCAGCCAACGTCCTCGATTCGAACGGCGAGGAGCGCCACATCGTCGCCGAGAGTGCCTCCCGCGAAATCCTCCACTGCCTTGAGAATGCGCTCGCACATCCCCGCAAAGCCTACGGCCGACTCACGAGCCACGGCATCGCGTAGCCCATCTTCGCCAAAGAAGGCGCCTTGTCCATTGCGCGCCTCGGTGGTACCGTCCGTGTAAAGCAGAAGTACATCGCTCGACTCGAGACGCGTCACGCCATCCTTGTACACCATGCCGTTAAACGCACCAACCACGGGGGACTGCACACCCAAGGTGACAAGCTCTCCCGACTCCGCACGCACCAAAAGCGCTGGAGGATGCCCTGCCGAACAATAGGTGAGTGTGCCAGCGGCCAAGTCAAAGATGCCCACAAAGAGCGTCGCGAAGGTCTCGATTCGCGAGAAGCCCGTCAAGAAGTCGTTGAGCAGCGATACCATCCGCGCAGGACAGACGCCCTCCCAAGCATAGGCACCGAGCGCGGTTTTGACCGCCGAGGACACGGATGCGGCCTCCACACCCTTGCCGCTCACGTCCCCCATGATCACACACGCATGGCGCTCAGGCAGACGAATCAGGTCGTAGAAGTCGCCGCCGACATATGCCTCCTCGGTGGCGGAGCAATAGAAGCTCTCGGCTGTTATGCCCTCCACATGCTGGAGCTCGTTGCGCATCCCGCGTTGCAGTGCCTGCGAGATGTGCTTGTCGCGTGTGCGGGCACGCATGCCCTCGCTGATAGCTCGCAGGTCTTCCGCGAAGGTGCGTATGAACGCAAGGTCTTCTTCCTCGAACGGTCCCATCTCGTCGTGACGAAGGAGAAGGTAGCCCCTACAGGCATCCTTATCGGAAGGCAAAGATATCAGTACGCCATTGTTCGTAAAACCGAACTCTTCGAGCCATTCTACGAGAGACGGAAACTCTCTGACATCAGCAACTGTAACCTGCGACGTGCCTACCAACGAGGCGAGGTCGAATGGGATGGCACACCACGCTCCATCGGCCAGTTTCGCCAACGTCGTTCGCTGATGAGGATTGCCAGAAAGCTTCAGATAACTTGCCTCTACTCCTTGCGCGACCATCTCGAAGCAATCGTCGAGAAGGGATACGCTAAACCGATCGACCGACATGAGACGCTCGCGCAACTGCGAGGCTAAAGAATCCAAATGCTCGGCATGCTGTGCGCGCATGGCGGCAAAAGCGCCCGCCAACTGCACCGACAGGTATTCCGCAACCGCCTCGAGCAGCCGCAAGTCATCATCTGCGACGCCGTGCTCGTGACGCCATCCGACCACAAACATCGCGATTGCTCGTCCTCCAAACCACACCGGACAGAGCACGAAGCTCGGAAAGGGCACAAGAGAATCAGCCGCTACGTATATCTCTTCGAAGGACTCCTCCACCACGACACATCGTTGCGTGAGCACCCCACGACGCAGGTCCTCGCGTAAGGGTCGCATGACACGGAGACGCATGGGACGCTTCTCGCGAAGGCCGAGCTCTGCCAACGGATGATCGTACGGCACGAAAACCGGCGCGTTGGCATCTCCTAGGGCCTCGATTCCGCCCCGTAGCCTAAAACCATCGTTGTCTGCTACGTAGGCAAGCGTCGCCCAGGCACCGAGCGTGTCCGAGATCTCTACGAGCACACGGTCAAAGAGCATGCCCACATCAGACGAGTCGAGCGTACCGAGGACGATGCGAAGGGTACCGGACAGGCGCTTGTTGGCCCGCGAGAGTTCGCTCACGAGACGCTCACGCTCTTGTTCGCCCGCAACCCGCACATCCTTCGGATAAGCGACCAATAGATACGTGAATTCGCCGTCTCGCACCCTGTCACAGCGAACACACAGGGTCACTTGGTCTCCAGACGCGCGCTCGCAAACAACCGTGGCCGTTGTTCCGTCGAGCGGAAATGGCAAGCATTCCTCAATGCTGCCATCAGATGCGTCAGACACGACGGGAAAAAGCTCGCGAACGTCTGACCCGACCAACTCAGTATCCAGCGGGCCAAACAAGCGCTCTGCCTCGGTATTACCCAAGACGATGCGTCCTTCTGCGTCAAACACGAGTACGGCATCACTTGTGAGCGAGAGGAGCGTCACCAAGGAGCGAACGAGCAGGCTATTGTCCGGTATGTCGACGTTCGCGAGACTGATTCCCTCTTCCATGCGAGATCCCTACTCAGCGTCAGGCAGATACACGTCCTTGGCATCCAAGTCGCGCAGTCCTGCCTGCACGAGACGAGCCTCGATGGGGTCACCCGTCACTTTGAGCACATCCACGGTGCGATCTCCGATGGATGCGCAGTACGCATACTCGACATTGAGACGCACCCTCGCGAGTTTGGTGAGCACCTTTGCAAGCCCTCCGGGCACATTCTCCACTTCGATGGCAACGACACGCGTGGCAGCCGCACGATAGCCCTCGTCCGCAAGGGCACGGGCAGCGGCACGCGGTGTGTCGCAGATGATGCGCACGATGCCAAAGTCTGCCGTATCAGCCACCATGAGGGCATGCATCTGTATGCCCGCATCGCCCAGGACCTGAGCCATCTGGGCAAGCGTTCCCGGCTCGTTGGGAAGAAACACCGTGAGTTGGTCAATCATGAGAGCCATCCATCCTTGTTGCCGTAATACAAAAAGCGGGCACCCAGAGGTACCCGCCCTTACTTTTGGTGTCGGAGGCGGGACTTGAACCCGCACGTCCGTTGAATTAGACACTAGCACCTCAAGCTAGCGCGTCTGCCAATTCCGCCACTCCGACTTGCTGTCGCCTTGCGACAAGAAGTAATCTATCACAGCCTCCCGACCAATGCAAGGACTTTTTTCAAAATTCTCAGTTTGCAGTCCAGCGGGCTAGTTCGTCATCGGTTGCGAGCACCTTGTGAGTACCCTCGATCGTGTGCTCGGTGCCAAGCGCGTAGTCCACGCCCTCTGCCTTGCGGTCGTAAGCTACCGGATGGCGCCGCTTCTCTACCTCGGGATTGGGGAGAGGTACGGCCGACAGAAGGCTCTTTGTGTAGGGGTGTATCGGATTGCTAAAGATTTCGTCTGCCGTGCCCGTCTCCACCATGTAGCCGAGATGCAGGACGCCGATGCGGTCCGAGATGTACTTCACCATCGAGAGGTCGTGCGCAATGAAGAGATACGCGCATCCCGTCTCGTCCTGGATGTCCTTCATGAGGTTGACGACCTGCGCCTGGATGGAGACGTCCAGTGCCGAGATGCACTCGTCGGCGATGATGAGCTTGGGGTTCATGATAAGGGCTCTAGCGATGCCCACGCGCTGACGCTGCCCACCGCTGAACTGATGCGGGTAGCGCTCGGCATGGCTCTTTGAGAGGCCGACCTTCTCGAGCATCTCGCCGATGGCGGCATCACGGTCGGTGATGCTTGCGTGACGCTTGTGGATGTCGAGCCCCTCGCCGATGATGTCAGCCACCTTCTTGCGCGGGTTCAGGCTGCTCATGGGATCTTGGAAGATCATCTGCATGTCGCGCCGCAGCATCTCCTCCACCGAGCGGTCGAGCCTGCCCGTGATATCCTTACCTTGGAATATGACATTTCCCGAGGTGGGGTTGTACAGACGGATGATGCTTCGGCCGATTGTGGTCTTGCCTGATCCGCTCTCCCCCACCAGACCATAGGTCTCACCGGGGTAGATGTCGAAAGAGACCCCGTTGACAGCCTTCACCGTGTAGGATCGCGACACCTTGAAGTGCTGAGAGAGGTTCTTCACATGCAGCAGGGGCTCACTCATAGGTACTTCTCCGCCTCCTTCTGGGCGCGCGCGATGCGAGCCTTGAGCTCTTGGGGCATCTCCACCTTGGGTGCATCTGGATGCAGCAACCACGTAGCTGCGTAATGCGTCTCACTCACCTTGAAGAGCGGCGGATCAGCCTTCTCGTCGATAGCAAGCGCATAGGCGTTTCGTGCTGCGAAGGCGTCACCCTTTGGCTCATGCAACAGATTCGGGGGACTGCCCGGAATGGACACGAGACGGTCGTCGTCGGTCTCCAAGTCAGGCATCGCTGCAAGGAGACCCCACGTATAGGGATGCTTGGGATCGTAGAAGATCTCGTTCACGTTGCCGACTTCGATGATCTTTCCCGCATACATGACGTTGACATAATCGGCCACCTTCGCCACAACACCGAGGTCGTGCGTGATGTAGATGACGGAGAGCTTCATGCGCTTCTGGACGTCCTTGATGAGCTCCAGGATGCGTGCCTGAATGGTGACATCAAGTGCGGTGGTGGGCTCGTCGCAAATCAGGATGTCTGGGTCGGAGGCCAGCGCTATGGCGATGACCACACGCTGCCGCATACCACCCGAAAGCTGATGCGGGTAGTTCTTCATGCGCTTTTCCGCATCCGTGATGCCTACGAGTTCGAGCAGCTCGAGCGATCGCTCCCACGCCTCTTGCTTGCTTGCCTTCTTGTGAAGCAGGATACCCTCCATAATCTGCTTACCGATGGTCATGGTGGGGTCGAGGCTCGTCATGGGATCCTGGAACACCATCGCGATCCGGCTGCCGTTGATGGTGCTACGTAGCTGCTTCTTGGACATCTGCAACAGGTCAAACACCTGCTCGTGCCCATAGTCATCCACATAGCGGTACAGAATCTGTCCGGAATTCACCGTAGCATTTGCGTCGAGCAGACCGACGGCCGCCTTCATGGTAACGGACTTACCCGAGCCCGACTCGCCAACGATAGCGACCGTCTCGCCCTTCTGGAGGTCGATGTTCACCCCACGGATGGCGTGAATGATACCTGCGTTCGTCTTGAAGGATATGTCGAGGTCGTTAATCTGCAGGATGGTCCTCTCGTTCTTCATTTCCATGGCAGACCTCCTACATGTCCTCGAGCTTGGGTGCTAACGCCTCGCGGAAGCCATCACCGATGAAGTTGAAGCCAAGCATCTGCAAAGCCAGCACCGCTATGGGCGAGAGAATCTGGTACGGCAGCGTCGTGATGTTGTTGAAGCCCGTCGAGATGAGCGAGCCGATGGAGCACTGCGGCAGCATGATACCGACGCCCACGAAGCTGAGGAACGCCTCGGTAAAGATTGCCGTAGGGATGGAAAACATCATCTGTGTGATGATGGGACCGATGGTGTTGGGCAGAATCTGTTTGAAGATGATATGCAGACTCTTCGCACCAAGCGTACGACTAGCGAGCACGTACTCCTGTTCCTTCATCTTTAGCATCTCGGCGCGGGCAATTTTGCTCATGCCAATCCACTCCGTGAGCAACAGGGCAACGATAACGAGTCCCATGCCCTTGGGCATAAAGATGGCGAGAACGGAGACGATGACGAGGCGCGGTACGGAGTTGGCAATCTCTACGATACGCTGCATCACATTGTCTACCATACCGCCGAAGTATCCCGAAATGAGGCCATAGCTCATGCCGATGATCATGTCGATGAAGATAGTCACGAAGGCGATGATGAGCGACACGCGCGCACCCTGCCACGTACGCGTCCAGAGGTCACGTCCGAGGTCATCCGTGCCAAAGAGGAACGTCATCCCCGCGAAGGGTCCTTCCGAGGTGCCCGGAGGTGCGATACCCTTAGCGACCACCTTCTCGCTATCGGCGGCACGGATGATCTGGTCGTAGTTGTAAGGACTCAGCATTGGTCCGAGAATCGCAAGAATAATGATGGTGAGAACCAGCACCAGTCCGACGACCGCACGGCGGTTGCGGAAGAAGTGCGTGGCCACGCCTTTCCAATAGCTCTGCGAAGCGAAGTTCTTGTCGGTGGTAATGTCGCGATCGGTGAGAAGCTCAAAATCTCCCGGTACGGGAACGTACGTCGTGTTCTCCATGACCTAGCCCTCCTCTCCGCTTGCTGATACGCGAATGCGCGGGTCGATGATGCCGTACAGGATGTCCACCACCAGCATGATGCCGATGTAGAGTGCCGAGTATAGGATTCCGAGCGCGAGCACGTAGTTGTAGTCCACGCCCTCGCCCGCGATGGCGTCCACCATCAGCTTGCCGATACCGTTGATGCCGTATATCTTCTCGACCACGAGTGCTCCTGTGAGCAGATCCACGATGAGTGGACCGAGCACGGTGACGATGGGAATGAGCGCATTGCGCAGAATGTGCTTGCGCACGAGCAGGCTGCCCGTCATGCCCTTGCTCTCCGCAAGGCGCACGTAGTCGGAGTCCATGACCTCCACCATCTCGTTGCGCGTGAAGCGCGCAACGGTCGACATCGTGAAGAGGCTCAAGGAGAGCGACGGCAGAATCGACGAAAAGACAAAGCGGTTCGGGTCAAAGAAGTACGGGAAGAAGGGAATCTTGTAGGCGAAGAAGTACTGAAGGAAGATGAGGAACACGTAGCCCGGCACGCACACGCCCAAGATGGAGAACACCGTACAGAAGCCGTCGAGGAACTTGCCTCGGTTGAGCGCTGCGGTGATGCCCAGTAGCAGGCCTACAGCCGTACCCTCAAGGATGGCGATGCCGCCAATGCGGAATGAGTTCGAGATGCAGGTTGAGAGTACCGTGTTGATGGGAGCGCCGTAATAGAGCGAGGTGCCTTTGCCAAAGTCGCCATGGAGGAGATTGATGAAGTATCTTCCGAACTGCACGAGTATGGGGTCATCCAGACCCATCTCGGCGCGTTTGTTTACAATCTGCTCCGCACTCATGCGCTCTGAGGGGAATGGGTTGCCCGGCATGATGCGCACAAGCACGAAGAGGATGAATATGATTAGGAAAAGCGTGATGAGGGCGAGCCCCACGCGCTTGAGGATGTATTTAGCCAATCGAGCTCCTTTCCGAATCGGCTTGCTTCTATCATCAACGCCCCCCGGCCGAGGGCACACCTACGACCGGGGGGCAACCTTACCGAATCGGATGATTCCTTACGCGACCGTGGTGTTCTTGTACACGCGGTTCAGCGCGACGGGGTGGAACTCGATACCCTGGACGGACGGGTTGATGAGGTTCGCGTTCGCCTTGGTGAAGAGCGGAGCGATGACGGCCTCCTGCATAACGAGGGTCTCGGCCTCGTAAAGGGCAGCCCAGCGAGCGTCGTAGTCGGATACGAGCTTGCCAGTGGTGCAGTCGGCGATAATCTTGTCGTAATCCTTGTTGCTCCAGAAACCGTAGTTGTTGGAGTTGTTGGTGATCCACATGCCGAGGTAGGTCATGGGGTCGGCATAGTCGGGTCCCCAGCGCGTAAGAGCGACGTCGTAGTTGTCCTCCTGCATCTTGTCCAGGCGCTCGGCCTTGGTCATGCCCTGCAGGTTGAGTGTGATGCCACTGAGGTTGCCCTCCACTTGCTCCTTGATGGCCTGGGCGACCTTCTCGACCTCGTCACCCTCGTTGTTGCCATAGATCATCGTGAACTCGAAGGTGTCGGTCTTGAGCTCCTTCTTCGCATCCTCGAAGAACTTTTGAGCCCTATCGACGTCGTAGCCGATGTAGTCAGAGAACATCGTCTGGTCGGCCGAGAAGTCCTCGCCGGTGCTAGTGCTCGCCGCAAACTGGGGCGGAACGGCAGTGTAGGTGGCCAGCGAACCGTCCATCACGTAGTTCTCCACCAAGGCCTCGCGGTCGATGGCATTGCTGATGGCCAAGCGGAGGTTCTGGTTGGCGAGCATGCCGCCCTGTGCGTTCTTCTTCGTCTGGGAGAAGGTGAGATACCACATGTAGCCAGCGCCAGTTACCTTGAGCTTGTCCTTGAGGTCTGCGTCCTCCTCGGCTGCGGCGACCTGATTGCCGCTGATCATGACGACATCGAGGGAGTTGGATTTGAAGGCGGTGAGGGCGTTGTCGGAGGAGCCGACGACCTGATAGTTGATGGCATCAAGGCTAACATTATCCGCATCCCAATAGTCGGGGTTCTTCTTTACGGAGAGGCTCGCCGTACCAGGGGTGTAGCTGTCGAGCAGGAAGGCGCCGTTGCAGAGGAAGGTGTCCGGGCTGGTGCCATAGGTGCCGTCCGCGAGGCCCTTGTAGAATTCCTCGTTGATGGGATAGAAGGTCGGGAAGTACATGAGCGAGTCGAAGTACGGTACGGGAGCTTCGAGCTCGACCACGAGGGTCTTGTCGTCCTTGGCGGTGACGCCGAGAGTGGACTCGTCCTTCTCGTCACCCGCGACTATGGCGGCTGCGCCCTTGATCTGGCCGATGTCACTCATCATGTAGGCATACTCGCCAGCGTTCTTGCAGATACGACGCCAGGCAAAGACGAAGTCGTTGGCGGTGACAGGCGTGCCGTTGCTCCACTTGGCATCACGTAGGGTGAAGGTGTAGGTCTTGCCGTCCTCGGAAGCCTCCATCTTCTCGGCGAGCGCCTTAATGGCCTTGCCTTCAGCGTCCATCTGCATGAGGCCGTCGATGCAGTCGGCGATGACCTCAAAGGAGTCACCGTCGGTCGCGAGGTCGGTATCGAGCGACATCACGTTGGTGTAGAGCATGACGCCGATGCTGCCGCCACCAGCCGCACCATCGGTCGGGGCCGCGTCACTCGAGCCAGAGTCGCTCGAGCCACCACCACATGCGGCGAGGAAGAGGGCTGCCGTCGACGCGCCGGTGGCGCCCAGGAACGAACGGCGAGTAAGCTTTGCCATTGATGATCACATCCTTTGCTTGAGATTCTGACTACGCGCTGTAGGACGAGTAGTGGAAGAACTTGTAACCCAGAGGAATGCTGAAGAAGCCTTGGACATCCTTTGAAATCATGTACATGTCGGTGTAGAAGTAGATGGGGCAGATGCAGCCAGTGCTCATGAGAAGGTCCTCGGCCTTGTGCATGAGGGCATAGCGCTTCTCGTTGTCTGTCTCGGTCTTGATGTCGCTGATGAGAACGTCGTAGGTCTCTGCCCACGTCCCAGCCTTGACCTTGGTGTCGTAGCCGTCGATGTCGCTTAGGTCGAGGTCATAGAGCTTGACCTTCTCGTGATCGCCGCGACCGAACTGCACGTCGTTGTTGCCCGAAACCGTAGTCCACATGTCAAGGAAGCATATGGGGTCGGTGTAGTCAGCCACCCAGCCGTTACGTGCAATGGCAAAGTCGCCCGCCTTGCGGGTGTTCAGGAAGGTATTCCACTCCTGGTTCTCAAGCGTCATCGTGAGGCCCACCTGGTCAAACGCGGACTGGATGTAGGCTGCGATGGCGGCATGTGACTCATTGGTGTTGTACAGGTAGACGAGCGTCGGGATGTCGGTGAACTTACCGGACTTCTCGTCAAATGTGTAATACTTCTTGAGCACTTCGATGCACTCGTCGTAGTTGCTCTGCAGGTCATCAGGTGCAACGGAGTAATACTCGCCCTTGCCGCCGTTGCAGGTCGAGGTGAAGTCGCTGCCATCGGGGTTCATCATGCCCATGGCGACGAACGAAGAGGCGGGAACCTGGCCACCCTGTGCAATCTCCTCGCAGATGTAGTTGCGGTCGAGAATCCAGCTCAGTGCGGTACGAATCTCGGCGCGTGCGGCCTCAGCCTCCTCTGGCTTCTTGAACTTCGAAGGATCAGGCAGAATCTCCTGGTTGACGTTCCACGAGATGTAGTAAGTGCCAATCTGTCCGTCAATCTTGAACTCGTCGGGGTACTGCTCCTTGAGGGAGGCAATCTCGTTAGTGGGTACGTCGTCGATGAGCTGCCAAGTGCCGTTCTGGAAGTTGGAAAGCATGTTGTTCGCATCATCGGAGAGGTAGAACTCGATCTTGTCCATCGTGATTTCGTCGGCCGCATGATAGTTCGGATTCTTCTCGACGGTAATCACGGAGTTGTGCGTCCAGCCCGTCATGGTATAGGCACCGTTGGAGATGTAGGTAGACGGATCGGTTGCCCAGCCTTCGTCAGCTACAACATCCTCGCGCACGGGGAACATCACGGGGAAGGCCAGCAACTCATTCCAGTAGCTGACGGCGTTAGAAAGCGTCACCTGGAAGTGCGTGTCGTCGATGGCCTGGACATTGAGCACGGCTTTCTCGTCCTTCTCGTCATAGCCATCAACGTTTTCGAACATGTAGTAGTAGTCGCCGCCCGTTCCAACGTTACCGGCGCGCTTCCACGCAAACTCGAAGTCGCCCGCCTTCAAATCCTGGCCGTCAGACCACTTGAGACCTTCAACTAGCTCGTAGGTATACACAACCTTGCCGTCGCTCTGCTCCTCGCCCTCGGGAAGCTCCTTGGCGCAGTCAGGAACGATGACATACTTGTCACCATCCTTCTCCCACTTTGCGAGACCCGAGAACAAGTGAACGAGCATGGTGGCACCGTCAACGGCCGAGTTCATGCAGGGATCGATGTTGTCGGGCTCAGAAGCCAAGCAGACAGCAATGCTTTTGGCAGCATCATCTGCGCCTGCCTCGGACGAACCGCTATCTGTGCTCCCGCTCCCGCACGCAACGAGCATGCTCGAAGCGCTAGCGACGCCAAAGGCTCGCAAAAAATCCCTACGAGTTAGACCGGACATGGTGCATTCTCCTTTCAAAACGCCAACAAAAGACAGTATGAGACACAAGTGGGTCTATGGTAGCACTCTGAGTATCGTTTACCTACGAAACAGTCGCTATCCGTAATACGGTTTCGGCCAAACGGGATGCCACTAATGTGAAGAGGTTGTCTTTTATTTCCAACGTGTTACACTTTGTCACCGACAGTGACCAGCAAGCAGAAAGGTGGAAACAGAAATGGCATACGCGGCTTTTTTGGCTTCGGTCGTAGCGGTTGGCGTAGTTGGTTCCTTCATCCCGGGAAGCGACACTGCGACAACGGAACGACCGGACTATCATTACGTTCCCTATGCGGGAGACAGCCTCGGCATGTAGGGGTCGGGTACCAAGGGGACTGTCCCAACGCCATTAAGATAAGCTAGCTTAACGTTTGGCCAGCGAGCGACGTTGCCGTTCGCTGGCCAAACGTTGCCGT
>CACXDP010000285.1 GCA_902766445.1 uncultured Coriobacteriaceae bacterium | reverse complement strand
CGCAGCGTCGCGGACGCCCAGTTCCTCGACGTTGATGTAGTCGAGAAGGTACTCGTCCTTAAAGGTCTCGATTGCTCTTAACGCACGCCGCGTGGTTGGCATCGTTTCCAGGAAGTTGTTGGGCATTTGCCCCTTATGACGGTAGTCGTCGTTGCGTATGGAACGCTTTAGATCCTCTACGCGATAGTGCTCGTGTGCCGCGCGCCTGATGTAGAACAGTCGCTCATCAAGGTCCTTTGCGGATGTGAGGATCTGGCAGTGACTGGTGAAGCCCACCGTGAGAAACTCCTCAAGCGGGAAGTCAGGCAGTTTCGGCAATTGCAACTGCCGAATCTCAATAGCCTCAGCACTCGACCCTCCAGACGGCAATTCGGCAATTGTAACTGCCGAATTGCTCGCCTTACCAGTCACCCCAAACAGCGGCTGCCACTCCTCGAAGAAGGTCCTCATGTACTTGAGGTTGCACTCCGAGAACCCTCGGAGGCCGGGAAGCTCCTTTTGGAGCTGGTCGCTAATGGAGGCCAGGGCTCCCGTCCCCCCATTTCCCCAATCGTGTATTGGCGGATACGTACACCGATTCCGTAATACAGGGCAAGCTGGTTGGAGTTTGCCACGCGTCCAGTCTCGTACTGGCTTCGCAAGATCGCAGACTTGATTCTTTGAACGTCCTCGTTGTGGTCCCGGTAATCGCCCACGGCACAGCTCCCCTATCTCGTTCGCGACGGCGTCGCGCTCGACCTTTCTCAGCTCCATGCACAGGCTGAGGTCTGTGCTACGGAGGCACCACGCTCACGATAGCGCACGCGCAGGACAGAAATGGCGGCCTCTGCCTGCGAAGGAGGGTATGCCGCGTGGCCGTGCTCGAAGCCCAGCTCCGTCGGATGGGACCGGCCTTGCCGGGCCAGGTGAAGGCGTACCGCTCGACGCCTTCGTCCACCTCGTCGCCCAGCACCAGGCGCAGCTCGCCGAAGTCGATGCCGCCCTCAGTGACGACCGGATGGCTGCCGAAGACTCCAAGGCGGAGAGAGCGAGCATCCTTCCCGGAACGGGTTTTAGCTTGAGCAGTACCGATACGACGACGTTGGTAGGCGGCGCGATAATTATGACCCACAACTACGGCGTTAACAAACACACTCGGAGCTCCACTGGTCGGCGGCCCGGTAGTAAGACGCCTAGAACTCGCGGCCCGCCCCGCAGCCGTGCATGGGCTGGTTACTCATGAGAAGCGCCACGTCCAGCCCGAACTCCTCGGCGATAAGCCAGTCGAAAAGATGTCGCACCAGTCGTAGCCGTCCTTCGGATAGTTGTAGAGGCCCGTCCGGTCAAGGGCCCACGCGTACTTGTTGATCTTACCGTCGGCGGGCACGTAGCCCACCTCGGACCTCGCGCGCGCGACCACGCGCTCCTGCGGCGTCGCCATCACGCGTCACCGCCCCGGCCGGCTCCGCGTTCAATCACCGGCGCGTCGCCGCCTCCCAACTCCGTCATGACCGGAGACAGGACCGCCTTCACGAGCGCCACGATGAGCGCGCGGACGCCCGAGTCCATCACGCCGATCATGCCCTAGGCGATCGTGCGCACCAACCTCCAGTACCACTCGTTGCCGTTGAGAAAACCGACCATCGCTCACTCCGCCTTCCGCATCTGTCTGTAATCGTTCTCGAGAATCGAGACCCTGCGCTCGACCTCGTACTGGCTCTCGATCACCTGGTTGTGCTTCTCTACCCGTCGGCTGAGCTCGTCCAGCTTCACCTGGATTACCGCCTGGCTCTTCGGGTTGGAGACGAGGACGCCGATTAGCGTCAGCACTCCCGTGACCACCGCCGTGACAATGGACTCCACGTGACTCCCTCCGCTTTGGAACCGCTATGACCAAGCAAAGTGTCTTACCGCGTCACAACTACGGCATATGGAGGGAGGGCCCGCCTTTGTTGGCGGCCCTCCCTCTGCGTACGCATCAAGTGACTATGGCCCTAACGATCGTCAGCTACCGTCCAGCCGCATTTCCAACTGCGCTTCCTGCGATGGCAAGTCATCGGACACAATCGTCTCGTCGTAGGCCACCAAGTCGATGAAGGTGTCGATGTTGAACAGCGCCTCGTCAATGAGCCCGCGCCTGGTGAGGCTCACGAAGATGGCGCAGCTACGTGCCTGCGTGTTGTACTTGCGCTTCTTGCCGGTGCCGGGGTTGAACATAATATCGGTGAAGACGCGATAGCCGCAGAGTCGTTCCGCGAGCTCGGAGTTTCGGTCTTGGTAGAGCGCCTTCGCGTAGAGGTAGTCGTAGAAGCTGCTCCTCGGAACAAGCGGGAAGCCCTTCTCGCCAAGCTCAAAGCGCACCAGCTCGGCACCGTCGATCTCCGACTGTATCCTCTGGAAGAGGTGGTCGTCGTCGTACTGGGCGGCGGTCTTCCTGTCGAGGAACGTGTTCAGGTAGCGCTTTGGGGTCCTCGCCGTGAGCAGCTCCTCGTAGGGTCCGAACTCCTGGCCGCCCTTCCCGAAGACCTTGGCCGACTGGAACCAGTTCTCCACGCTGAACACCCTGCCGCTGATGGGATCCTCGTACATAAGGTTAAGGGCGGACAGGGCCTTGCCCGTCTCGTAGTCCTCGGAGGCCGTAGAGACCTCCAGTATGTCGCTCGGCTCAAGCCCGGCGCTGCCGTACTTGCGCAGTATGGCCTCGGCGAGGCACTTGCTCGAGCGTTGCCTCACCTGCCAGCTGAGTCCGCTGTGCCATTCGAACTCCAAGCTCTCCTCGACGAACGCGCAACCGGGCCTTCTTGAGGCCCCGAAGAAGGGACGAACGGCGCGCTTGACTGCCCCCATGCTAACCACGCTCCTTTCCAAAGCCCTTTCGCGTGTTACGGTCGATACGGCCAATCGTCGATTCTAGTTGTTCGATTCTCTCGAGCAGAGCGAGGCCGCGTGAGCCGATCGCCAACTCGAGGCTCTCGATTCTCCTGTGGTACTTCTCCGCTTTCGTTGCCTCGCCTTTGGCTGTGGCGGCAACCCTGCTTGCATCGGTAACTTTGGTTTCGTGCCGTGCCACGCTCTTCGTCAGCTCCTTCGCGCTCGCCGTGAGCTTCGCAGCCGCCCTCTGGATTGCGTCGCTTTCCTGGACAAGCCTGTCTCCCAACTCATCCCGCAGCTTTGACGTTTGGGCGTCTGTCGCCTTGCCATTGCCCGCGCGTGCCGCTACTTCTTCTGTGGGTGGATGACTCGGCACTTGAACAATCTCTTCTGCTCGTATTCCTGGCCGATGGGCGACTTGTAATAGTGAAAGAGGCGGTCGCAAAGCACCACTTCGAGCGGCAAGTCGAGTTCTTTGGCGCGCCCCGCCAGGAAGTCCGGCCATGGTTGCTCCGATATTTTGTAGTAGTTTGCCGGGAACTGGATCGTCTTGATCCGCCTCGGGTCGATCCTGCCCCATATCCTGATCTCCGCTTGGTTGTCCGTCGTCCAGCTTGGTTCGAAGTAGGCCGGCCTGTTTCCGGCGAACAGGTCCTCGACGCTGCTTGGTTGCGAGTCCCAGCTTGCCGCGTTGCCTCGCCTGAACTCGTAGAAACCCTTTGCGTCGCTGAGGAGCGCCGGGTCGAGAGTGAGCATTACGAAGTAGTGCGTGTTCGCGCGTTTTTGGAGTTCTATCCACTTCCCGTAGAACATTTTGATGTTGGGGTTCGTTATGGAGAGGTTCACTGCATTCTTGTCGTCAAGGCGCAGGTTGTCGGTTCCCAAATACTTAGCACCCATCTGGTCTAGCGTTGCCCGGGGCAGAAGCCCCGCGTCGAGGATTCCCGGCAGGTTGCGAAAGTCCGTGAAGTGCACGAAATCGGTAACGCCCCTGCTGTATAGGAAGTTGAGGTCGTGAGCCGAGTCGTTAGGGAAGTATGTCTGTTGATTGTTCATAAAACGACCATCTCCAAGTCGTTACGGAAGTATGTTTGTCGATTGTTCATAATAAGGCCATCTTAAAGTGACTACAGGTCGTCCTCAAGTTTCAGCATGGCAAAAACCCGATGAACGTAACGGATTTGAGAGCTGGATGCAACAGAAGCTCCAGCCCACGCTTTTTAGCACTCCGCAATAGTTAGCAATCCTACCTTCCCGTTAGATACCCCGCCTGCCCGGCCCGGTCCACAACCATACGCGCGTAGCTGGTCGCCGAGCTGGAGTAAACGGTCCCGTTGCCGCCGACGATGCTAGTGCAGTTGTAGAGCGTGCTCGTGCCCGAGACGCCCGACGCGAGCGCCCAGATGGAGTCCACGAGGAGGCTTGCGAGCGCCGTGCAGCCGTTGAAAGCCTGTCGCATCGAGTGTAGCCTGGTAGTGCGCGTTGGTGCACACGCGCTCCGTGGAGAGGACCCGCCGAGAGGCGTCGGGCGCCCGCGTGACCGTGACCTCGAGCTTGCCCGTGTCGTAGAGGTGCGCCTGCGCCCGAGAAGTCCGCGTCGAAGACGACGCGCGTCTACAGTGATGACCATAGCCGGCCCAAACGGCCCCGACAAGAAGACGGTATTCGTCTCTCACAAAAGCTCGCGGTATTTTATATCAATGCTGATGACATCAAACACGCTACCCATTGTACCGACCTCGATGTTGAGAACGTCTTGCCAACTGTAATTGAAAACAGATCGGTTGGACTTGCCTTGGAACTTGAGCTCAGCATCTCGTTTCTCGATGCGGTGGCAGCACAAAGAGACTATGGGCGGCGGAGCTCAGCGAGCGCGCCTCCGAGTGCCAAATGCGAACCCGAAAAGTGCAGACTTTTGCTAATCGCAATTCTTTGCACTTTCCCCTCCGAGATTGGCACTCGTCGGCCGGACCCGAGAGGGCGGGCCAGCCGCACCCGCACGGCGTAGCACCACCGCGCAGGACAAATTCCCCCGTCCCCTTTGTCCGCCTTAACTCGCAAAGTGCGCTTCGGCGATTCCGTCGAGCTGCTTGCGGATCTGGTCGAACGGAAGTCCCAGGTCAAGCGTCCGCACGCTAATCCGGTTGCCGCTCATGTGGTAGATGCCATCAGGCTGCACGTCCTCGTCAGTCCTGGCATAGAGCAGCATGCCTGATACCTCGTGCGGGATGCCCGCACGAGCGAGCTCTGCCTCCTTGTTCTTCACGTAGGTGAATACCTGGTACAGGTTGTGCGAGTGCACGGTGTGCTTGTCGTACTGCCGCTGCGTCGTGTGGGCGTAGTACTTCGCGTCGATGATGAGAACGGTCCCGCCACGAGAGAGGACGACGTCGCTCTTCATGGCGGGAAGCATGTCGTCGAAGCCGTCGTCGAGCGCCCATCTGATATAGGGTGCCCCGACGTCCAGCTCGGGATGCTCGCGCCGGTAGTATTCCAAGACGAACTTCTCATACAGGTGGCTCATGCGCTGTTCGTCGAAGAAGTCCATGAGACGACACGACCCGTCCGCCTGCGTCTGCGTCTGCAGCAGTCCCTTGGCCACCAGCCAGCACACGTTCATGAGCATGCGGTAGGTCTGGTTGTTCCGGTTGAATCGCATGTGCCAGTCTACGGCGCCGAGGTCGATGTCGCTCACGTCCGAGAAGAACACGAGCAGGCGTTTGAGCTCCTTTTTACGGCTCTTGTCGATGTCCGAGCGCAGGAGCAGCACGCACGTCGCCTTCAGGATTCGGTTCATGCGCGTGTCCACGCTGAACTCGTCGTAGCTGCACACCATCTGCCGCCGCAGTACCGAGCGCGTCTTCACCGACTCAGAGACCTCGATCTTGCCGCGCAGGGCGGATAGTGCCTCTGTCCTGTCCAGGTACTCGCGCCCGAGCCCACGTTTGAGCTGAGAGCTGATTCCGCACGCCAAAATCGCCGCGCAGAGTTCGGCGGTGTTGGCGAACTCCTCGGTTTCCACGTCGCGATACCCCTGCTCGCGAAGCACCCGGAAGGCGTAAGCGAGCATGTGGTAGACGTTCTGGATGCGTATCACTTGAGCGCTCCACGCAGACGTTCCGACCAATCGCGGACCTTGCCCGGCTCGTCGAACCAGTATTCCCGCAGCATCGGGATGAGCTCGTACTCCACGATGGCCGAGAGCCTGGCATCAGTGACGTCGCCCGGCTTCATGCCACAGAAGTAGCTGTGCCCGATGCAGAAGCCCTCGCCCAAGGTGTCGTCCGCAGCTATGTTCTCGTTCAGGCGCTCGACGCAAGAGATAAGATTGTTGAGCGTTGAACTCGCCAGCCCATCCCGATACGCAATAAACCCGTCGGAGGCAAAGCCGGGCTTTAGGTCAAAAAATGCAAAGCGCCGCCGCAGCGCGTAGTCAAGCATGGCGAGCGAACGATCGGCCGTGTTCATCATTCCGATGAGGTATACATTGCTGGGCACGTAGAAGAGCTCGCGCGAGTAGAGGAGCTGTAGCTTGTTCTTTGGCCCGCGCTTGTCGTTCTCGATGAGCATGAACAGCTCGCCGAAGATCTTGGAAAGGTTGCCGCGGTTTATCTCGTCGATAATGAAGAAATAGTCGTTCTCGTCGTCGTCAGCCGCTTTCTTGCAGAAAGTGTAGAACGCGCCTCTCGCGAGCTCGAAACCCTCCTTGCTCGGGCGGTACCCCTCGATGAAGTCCTCGTAGCTGTAGCTCTGGTGGAACTGCACCATCATCACGCGCTTGGGGTCCTTGACGCCCATCATCGAGTAGGCCAGGCGCTTGGCCACGAAGGTCTTACCGACCCCAGGAGCTCCTTGCAGAATGATATTCTTCTTCGATTGCAGCACACCGATGAGAGTATCGTACTTATCCTCATTCATATACGCCTCTTCGAGGAACTGCTCTTTGCCGTATCCAGGCTGTTTTATCTTGGGTTCCTCATCGATGCGATTCCTTTGCTCACCGACGATTATGCCATCAATTTTCGCCACATATCCCATGTAGTCGGTTATCTCAACGAAAGCCTTCGTGCCAAATATCTCGTCCATGGACCAATGGCCTCGATGCTTCCAATCGACGGCATGCAAGTGTGGATAGCGTCCATTCCCTGCGGCATATTCGTAGCTACCCGTGACTATACCGCGCCCAACAATTACCGTAGCTGATTTCTTGGCATAGACGATATCGCCAACCTGCACATCATGCGCAAATTGCCACAATGCGTTACCTGTCAGGTTTTGCGGAATCTTGTTCCTATAGGCATCCTTTAAACGTCTTTCTATCTCTTCCTTAGAGTCAAAGGAGGTGAGATCGCCGATTTCTTGGCATCCAAACGCCATGATCCCTCGACTGTAGAACTCGTCCCACATCCTAGCTTGATGTCCTGGGATATAAAGCCAGTACCTGACGCTCTCGACACCGGCATCACCAAGCGAGTTCTCCTCGGCTTCCTGATCAGCGGCTTTTTTAGCTGCCTTCTTCTCTTTGTTGACACGCTCCGACTCGACAAAAGCAGCATTTGAGAGAGCCGGGAAATCTTGATATGGACAATCCCTACTGCCGAGCTCTGATTTGATAGTATCGCATATGGCAAGGTACCGCTCACCGTCGTGAATCGGTGCGTCCTTTTCCCTCGGCACGATTTCGGCAATGGCTGTGCCGGTCTTGGCGACGTCGCTCATGAACCATCGGTTCCGCGAGTCCAGGTTGATGAAAGCGTAGGGCCTTGCCCAATAGAGGCCCATGCTCAGCTTCCAACCAAGGCCGAACTGAACGATAGCGGTATCGAACGCTTCAATAAAGGCTCTTCGATTCTCGTCGGTGTTGTCAGCGGCAAGTGCTATCTCAGCTTCAAAGACTCGCCAGAGGTTGTCTATATCATGTGCTCCTCGCCTGGCATCGCCGACGAAGGCGTAGAAGGTTGCGTTGAGGTTGTTGAGCACGGGGATGCCGTCGAAGTCACTCGGCTGATCGGCCTTAACGCCGAACGCCCTGGCAATGGCAGTGGCGATCCTCTTCCGGTTTGCTTCCGAGATGCCCTTGTTGAAGAGGCCGTAAACGGTGTACGGATCGATGTCGGCGGGAACCGGAGTACTATCGAGCTTGGGAAACTGCATGCCAAGGTCATCATAGACTGCTCGCAGCTTTTCAATGAGCGGTTGCCTGTCATCCCTGTACACAAGAAGCGCGTTGGCTAGCTCTTGGTAGAAGTTGACCCATGTGTAGTTTGCCTTCGTGTCACCCATGTCGTTCACCTCGTGCCTCATGACCTTGGAAAAGATGCTTCAATATACTCAGTGGATTGCCGACATTGCATCAAAGGCAACTATAGACGAAACCGCGAAGCTGAGACAGGAGCGGGCACCGCAAACGCTCAGCTTTCGATGCATACGAAAGCAGCGAGGACGAGCTGATGGCGGACAGTCCGAGGCGTTCAGGAAGCGCGAGAAGAGACCAATCTAGGCGCAGGGCTGACACACGATGCAGCACCTCCCTGATGCAGCTGAGTGATGCCGTGCGTGAGGAGTTAGATTAAGCGCGACGAGGGACAGCGGGTAAAGGAGCGAGCATAAACAGCTTCCATTAGGGCTATCTTACCTAACCAATAGCCCATGGGCGACCTTTCGCCTATGGCTAGATGAAGGTCCATGTGACCACAACGAATAACAGTGTAGATTATAGACTCGTGATAAGGAGGTGCAGAAATGTCAGGCGGCCTTAAGTACAGATGCGAGATTGTTCTTCCAGAAGAATCCCCCTACAGGAACCATGTGAAAAATCTCACTTGGCAACCGTTCGACCCGCCGTCTCCCAAAGGCAAGAAGAATCAGAAGCGGACAGAAGGTCATTCCAACGCCGAGTATCAGTTGCTCACCGAGGACAAATCCGTAATGGTAGGCTATTTCACGGGACCGAATGCTCTTGCGGCCTTCAAGAAAGCTTTTGGTGAAAGAACCTACGTGGACATCCGAGAGATCTTTAGAGAGGGCCTAGAACTCACTCGGGTTTATACCCTGTATGAGACCGAGAGACATCTTAGCAAATTGATTCATAAGCACCTCTTAAGGCAGAGCGTTTGCTACGGCATAAGCGCCAAAAGAAGACGAGAGGTTGGCGGAGTTATGCGTGCGCTCGACTACAACTACATGCGCATACTTGACGGTCTCGGCAACCTCGTTTTCATTCAGCGGGAAGCCGTATACATACTCAACAACTGGGGATACGACATAGACGAGAAGAGGCGCGCAATATTATGGCCCGAGGAAATCACCTTCACCTTCGACGAGAGAAGAAGAATGCTCTCTAGATCAGCCAGACGTAAGGGTTTGCCATCCGACATGAGGGATGAAGCACGCGAGTGTCTCCATCAGATGATAGAGCAGGAGCAGAAGGAGGAACGGAAGGAACATGCAAGGGCAGAGGAGACGTACGACAGGGAGCATCCGATTATCGATTGGAGAAGGGTATTCCGCGCAGCTCAGGCTCACTACGAAACCCTAGGAATCGATTTCAGGACGTCAGCTACCGCCCTGAGGTTGATACGGCGCGAGTTCGGAGGACGCTCGACCGGGAGGATGGAGAAGCTCGTGAGAGCACGCTTAGCCGGTCGTAACACAACCAAATATGCTGTGGGAGGTCTAGAAGTAGATGCGCACTCCCTCGTGCGCCTTGCATGCGACGGTGATTCGGATGCCATAATTGCGCTTGCAGACCTCCTCGCCGGTGTCGGCACGAAAAGCGCAGTCACATCGTCGGTGAAAACCACCACCGAAGACGTTGCGGATGACGAATCCTCCGCCATCCCCGCATGGGCGGTACCCGAAAGGGCAGCAATATTACAGTGGGCAGACGATGCCAAAAGCATCGACAGTGAGTCGCCCGAAGGGCAGATCATACGTTACATTCGCGCCGAAGTTGGGAAAGGCAAGCTCAACGTACTGATCTTTGACGGAGATCTCTATGACGAGATCGTCGATGCTGACTTAGCCGGCAGATCGGACACCGAGATAGAATCCTTCCCCTTCCACACGGCTCTCATAAGGCTACATGGGTTCACCGAAGTTATTGGCATAGCAGTATTTCGCTGGAAGGACTTCATTGAATCGACCACTCTAGCAAGTAACGTCTCGAAGGCAAACTACGACGGTTACGGCACTGCGTTCCTTACGAGCGGAGGAGGGGTCGAACTCAATCCCAATGCAGAGTTGAAGCGCGTCGCAGAGAAGCTTGTAGTCTACCTCGACTGCGATAACGCGCACATCGAAACTGTGTATGTAGACGGTGGCACATCACGCAAACAGACAAAAGAAGGTAAGCGTCAGCCTCAAAATCAAATCGAGGCTTCATACGTTCGAGGCTCGGACATGATTACTGGGACGCAGGTAGTCATCGAGCGAGAGAGGCGTAAGGGAAAATACGCCGAGTTCCACAGTACCCGGCGATCACACTTTCGCAGAGGCTACTTTGCGCGAAGAAGAATCGGAACACGAGAGGATTGGCACTACGAAAAGCGCTGGATAAAACCAACGTTTGTGCATGGCAGCACCGCGATTGTTACAGAAAGAAGGGTTCGCCGACTTGTGTTGTAGCGGATGATGCTACCGCGAAAGCATGCCCTTCATTGCATTATGGGCTCTAAGCACAAAATCTCATCTGCACTACGAGATGAGCCACTCGTACAAATGCGCTATTTCCATAATCATCAATGGGCGGTTCATGACTTAAATACCATTGAGTAGCATATCAACCAAATTAGGCGAGCATACCTTTCTATGCGCCAAAAGGTTTCTACATCTCCAAAGCATTATTATGCGGTCCCGTATTTCATGGTTGCTCACATATAGTTTACGATCTCCTTTCTCTGTTTTTGAGGACATAAGATATACAAGTGTCCCAAGCTCAACTTCATGAGCTTCCGTAACAAGTATCTCAAACTGTTTAATACTTTTCTCTTCAATCAATGCGGACAACTCATCTTCGAGCCTGTCGATTATAGCGATGCGTTCCTCCTCGATTATAGGGAACAGTACCTCAATTTGCGCAGTCCACAACCTGTGCTGGAGTTCATCCTCTCTACCCTCCCTCGCCAACGCTAAAACATGAGCTGAGGTTGGTTCGCCACGTCTCGATAAGATATCAGACGAAGCGATTTCGCGAATACAAAGCAACGGGTCATCATGCTGAATATCCAAGTTGTCTAACAGCGCCACGGCAACCTCGACATCGTCTTTACAAAGGTTTGCGAGCAAAGATACCGCATACCTTCGCTGAACAGGTCCAAACTTACTTAACTTGTTTTGCGCTAGAATCGACCAAGCAAAAAGGCGCACGCTATTGTCATCAATGCATTCAGAGTAGCTAATGGTATGAAGCGCGCGTGTTGGATCGCCAATCCCCCAACGATCTTCAATTACGAAAACCCCTTGATTCGAGTCGTTTGGGCGCCATTGTCGGCAGAATTCAATCCATAATTCCGTATCCTTGCGGTTTGCCCCTTTTATCCAAACAATCTTATCGTTGAGTAGACCTTTCCTCATCGAATAATGATGAATCGACTCCTTGCCTGCACGATATCGAATTCTGTCCTCATAAAGTGCAAACTCATTCAGGATGAGCTCTCCTGGGGTTGCGCTTGCAGCCACATCCTCAACGTCAAGAATCTCGATGTAAAGGGAATCTAATCCTGGCGTCGATTCCAGCACACTTCTAACAGAGTTGCGCATCTGATGCCGCCATGGTATGTCGGCAGGTAATGAGAGGATAACGTTCTTGCATTCACTGACAGCATCTACAATGTTTCTAACTAGAGAATACGGACCTGCGACCTCTTCCCACCAAAAGCTCTCGGCTTGATGCTCGCGCATTATACCTCCTCCTCAGAAACAAATGCATCGAGTATGGAGTCGGCGGAGCCAATAATGCTTAGGAATCGATGCATTCGCAAGCGATATCCGTTGCCTTCGCCCTTTGCGAGGATACCCATATCTACCATCTCGTCCATGAGAATCTCGGTACTACCAACAGTCTCGTCCAGCAATGATTCAACGTCCCATTCCTTGGCACACGTGAGCGTCTCTGCAACCGATATGCCTTCCAGCTCAGATGCGGTGTCGCCTTCATTCTCATATGTGATTAGCGCTACACATCTCGCTAGGGCAAGGTAACGGGGGTCGAGCCTCAGGGAGAGAAGGAACTTTTCCCTAATGCTGTCATTAAGCCCTCTACTGTTCATAATCGACCCAAGCTGCTCTTGAGTAAGCTCATACGGTGGATTGCCCCGCGATGCCTGGTAATACTGGCCATACTGTTTGGTCATCGTGTCGACCAGCTCATACCCAAAGAATTGGAGTATCCCCGGATAATAGTTAGTGTTTGTCAGGATAGTCTCTATGTGAGGGTACCTCTTAACGTCAAAGCCCAGATATCCTAGTGGTCTAGACATAAGGCGAAGGGCGTCGGCGGGCTTAAGAGGCTTTACGCAGAGAGGTTGGCCCAACTGGCCAAAGATGCCATTGTCCGCAGTCGCATTCTTGTATCGCACGACATTGTGTAGGCCAGCTAGGACAAATTTGAATTCACTTGAGCGTTCACGCTTGAGGTCAACCATGGGTTTGATAGGCATGTACTTATCTGAACTGATTGAGTTGAGGAAGTTATCCGCTTCGTCGATGAGCAGCAGAAGCGAATTCGTATCATTACCGTCCAAGGCTTTACGAATCTGCTCGCAGAGGCTGTCAATATCATCGCATTCCTGAAGCACTAGGTTTGTCTTTCTCCTAATCGTTCGAACGATTTCCTTGACAAAGCTCTCCTCTGACATGCACTGCTGGATGTTTACGAGGACTGCAAGCCTTCCGTTTTCGGGATCATGGCGTAATCCCTCGGCCCGCTCTAAGAGTGCGGTCTTTCCGAGCTGCCGACCTCCGTATACAACGGTTGCACCCTGTGGGTCAATGATGGTTCTTAGCTCGCTTTCTCTACCGCTAAACATTTCGTCAGCTGTCGCACCGCCATCCCTAATGAATGGCTGATAATACGTGAAGGGTAACGTGCACTTGAGCAGAATCGGCAATCTCTCTGTCTCTTGGTGCAATGCAAGATGCAATGCCAGCACTTGATCAATGAGCACAAATGGAGAAATCTTCGATTTACTGGTATGGAAAATCTCGGCAACCTGTCTCCGAGTCTGTAGGGTAAGGCCACTGTCGACAATGACCACAGACATTCCGTTTACCCTTGCTTTTGTGACTTGGTTCACAATCTCCCGGGCCGAACGATTACCGTGCAAAACAATGACGTCTAACGGCGAGCGCGCTTGTGTCCCGAACATTGCGATGGGATGTGGATAGTCTGATTGGTTCCTGCGTTCCCTCCTCATTTCAAGGAGGAAGTGCTCGCCTCCCGCATTGGACATCCGACCTCCCCTAACATTGAAGCCGAGATGACGGAAAAGCTGGGTTATTGTTGTTGGGTCCGGCTTCTTCTTTCCAGAGCAGGGCCAGCTTTTGATAAGCCACTCCGTGCTTTCCTTGTGACGAGCCGTCCAATCCGCGGGATAGTGGCCTTGCACGTACGACTTCGCGAATCTCGTGAACTGCTGGCTTTTCCCCCGTTGACATGCTTCAAGCAATGGTGTGTATACGTCCTCGGAGATGAACTCAGCGAAGCTATCCTCCTCGCTATACCCCTCTGGAAGCTTGCGCTCTCCAGCCTCGAAACGGTTGAGATACTCTTCGACTACGGCAAAGTTTCTCGCCTCATTTAGCTGAAAACGCGCCTGTAACAAGAGATCACATTCTTCGTTATTTCCCAACGCCTTCTCGCATCGAGTAAGCCTAGAAGCGAGTTGCCTTCCTTGGCGCGCGGAAATATCTGACATCTGTCTTTCTAGCGCAGCGATGAGTTGATGCCAGAGGCCGAATTCCTCAATTTCGAACAACGAGTCCTTACTAGCAGCAAGCAATCCTTGAAGCAATTCTCGTTGCGGTTCGTCAATTTCGCCGAATGCGTATGCTATCTCAAGTCTTTCGCTAAACTTATTTCCGTCATGCTCGGCTATGGTTTGCGCGCGCGAAAGTAGCGTGTCGTGTGATTCAACGGTAGCCTTATGTCCTAGGATACGTTCGATATGGCTGAGCTGTCGCAGGTTATCTGAACATATGGAATCGTCGCTACATATTGCCTGTGCGGTGGCCTCCATCGTTGGTTTATCGCTAATCCAATGGAGCAGAACGCGCCGCCAAGGTTCGAAGTACCGTACGGAGTTGTGTTCCGGGTCAATGTCAGGAGTACCGTCATCCTTAAGAGAAATATAACCCGTGAGTAAGAATTCGCTAAAAATATCAGGCTGTGACTCACCGTCAACTAGCCGCGCACAAAGCGCGTTAAGCATTAGCAACACTATTGCTTTTCCGGGGCGGTTCCGTTTCTCCGTTTCAAGGGTCGTAGCGCACTCCCCAAGGATGTTTATAAGTTCCCTCCGGATTTTGCCAAGCTTCATGGTTGACTGGTCATCTACATTCCCGTCCACATATGAAACCCAGTCTTCCATCAAGGACAGCCTGGCTGTATATGCTTCGATGGCCTGCTTGCGCGCTAATACTTCCAGTCTTCGAATGCCCTTCGTATTCTTGTTGGCTACTGCAGCACGCCAGTTCTGGTCTATCGTTGATCCTATGACGCTTTCATCAATCTGGCCAACACTGTCACAAAACTCACTTAACGTGACTCGAACGATATCGATATCATCTCTTGAGTCGTCACGTATCACGGTCATACAATAATAGAGGTCGCTGGATTTTCCGAAACATGATTCATTAAAGTCTGGCATCCCATGAATCATCGCTTTGAAGGTAGGCTTTTCCATGAGTCGCTCGGCACGGCTCTTCATATCGTCTAGCATCTTTGACTGGTTGGCCCTGTCACCCAGCATATCGACCACACGCTCACTGAAGCCGCTCGTCGGAGAGACCTGATGAATCTCTAGAAGCTTCGCGAGGAGTGGTCTGAGTTCACGATATGAGGGGAACGACTCGCTGAACTGGGATAGAAGCGGTTCACAAGTGTTCCAGAGCTCGTAGTCATATTGATTCTTT
>CACXDP010000284.1 GCA_902766445.1 uncultured Coriobacteriaceae bacterium | reverse complement strand
TTGACTTCCGGTGTGTAGGCTCCGCTTGGTCCTTCGACATAGCATTGGAGCCATTCGGACGAATCGCCATCCACGTACAGCTTGTAGCCCTCGTCGCTCAAGTCGGAAGGCGGGATTTCGGCTTCGTTTTGCGTGAAAGCTTGCAGGCCGCTGGGCTGCAAGCTTTCAGCTGCGAATGCGAGCGTAGGCACAAGAGCTATCGCTAATGCCATGAATGCCAACGATATAGCAAGCCACTTCTTCACAATTACCACCTCCGGTTTCGCAAACCCAGCATTTCGAGGTATACGACGAGCTCTTTTGTGCAAATAGCCTTAATCGAATCTCGATTCTCCTCAGGCTATCAGGCCTGGAGAATTGATAGGTGGTCTTAGTGGCACTATTTCAATTGCGTTGTCTCGGCCGGATTATCGGCCCTCGCTTGCAGCGGCGGTGTCGAAGACGCGGTCGGCATTCGCGAAGATGAGCGCCAACTCGCCGACCGTGATGTCATATGGGCGGCCGACGCCGGACAAGATGCCGGTTTCTTCAGCGAACATCATCGCCACACGTGCTCCAGGATATTCGCCATTATCGTCGGGCAATTTGGACCATTGATCTTCGGCGACAAGCGACGGGTCGTGCGCTTTCACCGCTGCGTATACGGCGGTTTCACGACGTACGGTTTGGTTATCGTCCCAGCCCCACGGCATGAAGAACTCATCGCTTTCGCCGGGCAATCCTTCTTCCTGGAAGCTGTAGACGTAGTTGCGGTCGAGTCCGTACAGCTCGATGAGCGTCGAGCGCAGAAGTCCGACGGTTGCCATATCATCCGGCTGGTCGAACAGGTGCGTGTCGTACTTGTCCTGCAGATAGGCTACTGCATCGCTGACGCGCTCCTCGTCGTTGAGGACGGCAGGTATGGCATCGCTGTTGAAGGGCGACCATGTGGCTGCCCTATAGGCTTGCACGCCCACGAACGCGATAAGTGCGATCGCGAGCAGCGCAGAGGCCACGATGCCAGTGAGGCGTAGGCGTTGGCATCGTGGGTTGGCAGCCAGCAGGGCACGCTTCACTTGGCTCACGTCACCGTAGCGCTTCTCGGGGTCGAAGGCACAGCACTTATCAATGATGTGTGCCAGAGGCCGATACACGTGCACGTTCTTGTTGTGGCGCGGGCTGCCGGTGAGCAGGTACCGCAGCAGCACGCCGAGCGAGTAGATGTCGGTGCGGGCGTCGGTCTGCGTGAAGCCATACTGTTCGGGTGCGGCATAGATGCGCGTGCCGAAGAACACCGTATCGGTCTCGTGACCCGGCTGAAACGTGCGGGCTATGTCGAAGTCGATGAGTGCCACGGAGCCGTCCGGTCGCACGATGACGTTTTGCGGCTTAATGTCGCGATGGATGATTGGCTGGGGTTGGCCATGCAAATAGGCGAGCACGTCGCACAACTCAGCGCAAATACGTACGATCTCTTGTTCGTCGAGCTCGTTTGTGTTTGCGTGGCGGTCGAGCGATATGCCCTCTATGTAGGTGCGTACGAGCACCGTCGTACACTCGTTCTCATAGGTGGCCACGGGACGGGGCAGCGCCGGGTGGTCGAGACCAGCCAGGATGTTGCTCGCAGGGTCGGTCTCCCACACGTCGAGGTCGTAGCACTTCGCGACGAGGGCATTGCCGTCGTGGTCTTGCACCAGGAACGTGTCGCAGCCCAGATGTTCGCCCAGGCACTCCATGATGTCGTAGGTCGCGAGGAAGTCGGCGGGATAGATCCCGTTGTCGTAAGCGTCGCAAATCGCGTCAAGCAACTCGTCGTTCCCATGGGTGTCGCTACGCATAACGGTCTCCTCCAAGTAAAGGTAGCCCGTTTTCATAAAGCACGTTCTGCGCGTAGATAAGGGGCTTCCCGTTATGCAGGCACCATGCAATCACGGCATCGCGCTTGACCTTGGGATGCAGTGGGCTCATTTGGGCAACTTTGAGCAGTTGCTGGGTCTCGTCGCAGTCGAGGCCCAGCCCAAACGCGAGCTGGAGCGTCGTGTCGCGCGAGGGGTTGCGCGTTCCGTTGTACAGGCGATAGCCAAACGAACGCTCGATGTTCGCGGCAGCGATGACGGACTCACGCTTGATTCTGCGCTCGTTGGTGATTTGCTCCAGATAGTCGGAGAAGCGCGGCAAGTTTACGTCGCCGTTTTCGCTCAAATACGTGCTCGCCGTCGACGCCTTGAATAGGCGTGCCCACAGTTCGCGTGTAGATGGATTCGTGTCGTTCAATGCTGCACCCCCTTCGCGGCGCTCTATTCTACGCCTACGAATCGTAGTGCTCGCCTCAACCAGCATAATTATTCTGTCAATGAAAAAGTTGCCAAACAGACAATCACAATGCGCATGGAATGTGATTAGAGCGGAGTCTGTTCCGAAAAGAACGGGCCCGGTACCCAAGAGGCCCGCGTTGTGGATATAAATATGCATTGGGACGCGGGCGTGGCTTTGGCGTACAAATGTGAGTGACAGGCAATTCAACACGGGCGACATGGGCATGTCGCCTACGCATGAGATAGAGGAAACATGGGCACTTTTTCGAAATTCATTCGCTATCGCGGGCAGGGAAAGGAAGCGAACGTCGTCAACGTCGAGCGGTTCGGGACGCCTTCACATTCGCTCTTCATCTCGACCAACTTCTGGTCGTTCAGGCAGACGACGAAGATCGAGGACGAGGACGGCTCCGTCGCGTACCGCGCCAAGTCCCGCGCCATATCGCTCCACGACAAGACCACCATCACGGACGCGCGCGGCGGGCTCGTGGCAAAGGTCGAGAGGAAGGTCTTGACCCTGCGCGAGTACCACCGGGTGACGATGGCGGACGGCTTGCGGTTCGACATAGCGCACGACCTGTTCCAGGTCTTCGAGGACACCGCAGAGATCTCCGGCCTGGGTTGGACGCTCAGGGGCAACTACGCATCGCTCAACTTCGAGCTGTACGACGCGAACGGCAGCATCATCGCCGTCGTAGGAAAGAAGCTGGTGTCCATCAAGGACAAGTACGCCATCGACGTCTATCGTCCCGAGCTCGAGCGGGAGGTGGTCGCGGTGCTCGTGGCCCTGCAGCACACGCTGCGCGGCCGCACCAAGAGCAACAGGTCGTCCTCCCTCGTGCTCGACGTCGTCGGGAAGTCATTGGGGACCTCAACCTAAGTGGCTTGGTATGCGGGGCAAAGGGGTCGAACGCATCATACCTTCCGAACTGCACCGAACGGAATCAGACGGGACAACGGTGTCCAGTGCGGATGCTATGATTAGGTCCGTGGAAGGGAGAGACTATGGGCAGGTTCTTGAACCCCGGCAACCAGATGTTCCAAGAGAGCCTCAACTCGCGCATCTACGTGGACAAAAGCGGCATGATAGGGCCGCTCAACGAGCTTGTCTCCACGCGTGAGAAGTACGTGTGCG
>CACXDP010000283.1 GCA_902766445.1 uncultured Coriobacteriaceae bacterium | reverse complement strand
GCGTGCGGCGCGGGCCTACGAGCTTTCGGTGGCCGACGGAATCAGGCGTGGACTGGCCGACGTTGCGGCGGGCGACGTCGTCACCCGTGAGGAGGCCCGCGCGATGCGGGCCTCAAGGGTTACGTCGTGAGCGCCTGGGACGTGCGCTGCGCGCGCCAGTTCGCCGAGCAGCTGGCTGAGCTTCCCGACGTCATACGATCGGGTCGAGAGTTCCGTCGATGTACTGGATGGGAAGCCTCCTTACGAAGGCGTTGAAGTGGCCGAGGAGTCCTTTCCTTGTGAATTGGTCGACTCCCTCGCAGTCTCCATGGCCGCGCATGAGCTCCTTCATGTGAAACGGGATGTCGGGCAACTGGCGTGCAGTGAGTCTTCGTCACGCCGGTGAGACGATCGCTTTCGACCAGATACCCATTGTCGCGTGCCGCCGTTACGAGGTGCGCCTTGGGGATGGGCTTTCTCATGTTGCGCACCAGGAAGTCCATATCCAGCGTCCTGATGTTGGGGAGAAAGCCGCCAAGCAAGCCTGCGCGCCAGTGCGCGTACTCAGCCCATGACCCTATAAGCATGACATGCTCAAGGCAACCGGTTTCGTCGAGCAACTTCAGGAACCTCACTAGCTCATCTTCCTATGCGCTCACGAAGGAGCTCCTTTCCGAGCGCACGCTCAATCTGGCGGCGAGACCGCTCCTGCTCCTTGAGCGCCGCGGCTATCTCCTTGCGGCGTTCGACGTCCCTCCTGACCCGCTCCGCGTTCTCGCGGCGGGCGTAGACGCTCTTGACGCGCACCCTCTCGGTACTGCAGGTAGTAGTAGGTCCGACCCCGCACCACCCGCTCGCGTAGGCTTCCCTTCGGGAGTCCCGCGAGCTCTCTCTCGAGCGTCTGCGTGATCCTGAGGGACCGTTCGTACTCCTCGGCCAGGACCTCTTCCAGAACGGTCATCCCACCACCCCATCCATTACCCTACAATCTTCAATGATACTCAAATTGTAGGGTAAGAATCCCCATGTGGCAAAGAAGGCATCGCTGCTGGCATTTGGTCTATGTCGGTGCGTGGTCATCGCCTTTCGTCACACCCGCGTGTGGCTTCGGAAGTCTCGGTTCAGAAGGATATGCTGCTGTGGGGAGTGCCTACTCTCCGAGGATGCGGATGGTCTTTACGAGGTAGGCAAATGCGAGGGGGTCTTGTTTGCGGAGGACGGACAGTTTGGCAAAGCGGGACGTGGCTATGCTTTCTTGCAGGAACGGATTCGGGTTTTTTACGAGTTCGGGCACTTCGCTATGCAGAAGACATGCGCCAAGGTACATAACCTTGGTGGCGTGGCGTACCGCGCGCTCTGCATTAAAGCGTTCCCCGAAGACGTGGTTCGCCATGCTCCTCATGCCTCCGAGATAAAGCCGATACTCGTTTCCGTAGCGGCCTCTTCCCGCGACGCAGGCGGCAGAGTCAATCGAGTCGAGCAGAACGTCTTCTGGTACCGCTCTAATGCCTCGATAGGCGATTTCGGTTGCGGCCGTCGCGTCAAACGTTGTTTTCACGTCAGCGTAGCTGTCCATGACTTCCATGAGTGTTGACACGTCGTACATCTGCTTGATCACCTCGAGATCGTTGTCTTTGCCGAGTGGTATACCGGTGGTGTGAGGGGCGAACGCACAGATTTTGTCGCCTAGCAAACAGTCTGCGGTAGGCATTGTTACGAGCGCCTCGGGATCGTTGACGATAAGGAGGTCGTTCTTGATGGGTCGTTTAACGAGGCGTGCGTAGTGGTTTTCCTCGAAAACGACATCCAAGAGAATGTGGAATTGGTTCTTGGTGACGGGGGAGGCATAGAAGAACTTGAAATGCCTTTTTACTATGCCATTTCGACCCTTCCTGACCTGCTCTTCCATCGTTTCAAAAGGGAAGATTTTCGAGGCCTCGTCAAGGTAGCCTGTTAGGTCAGTCCCCATAGGAACCACAACGTCAATGTCGGTGGACAGGCGCATGGGATGGTCCAAAAGGAGCATGAGGCTAGAGCCGCCTTTGAATACTATGGGAGCTCGAACGCGAACGAGCGCCTCGAGAAGGCCTAGCGCATAGATGCTGCGTTCAAGAATCTGCGGGTCAACCCGTGTGTTGGATCTCAAGGTGTACACGTGGTCGAGTGTGAATGTGGCGGAATCAATCATGCGCCCCCTCCTTACACGTACAGTTTGATTGAAGATTTATCTCTGAGAAACTCCCTTATCTCGTTCTCCCTTCCGCGTCTCCTAGCGTAGCGCATCATGGAGACTTGGTTTACCGAATAGCGTGTAAACATGTCATGGAGTGCCTCGGGGTAGTCGCCGCGTGGTAGCAGATCTCTCAGCAGTCTCTCGGTGAACATGTCGACGACAATTTTCTCAAGGCCAACATGATACGTCTCGGGGCCGGAAGGAGGGGGGCTAGAGAAGAGACTCTTTACTACGATGGTTCCGTCCGTGCCATAGCGTAAGAGGTCGTCGATGGTCGGGCGAAGCAACACCTCGCCGTGGTAGTGCTCGGCGATTAGGTCGAAGGCGAACTCGGTGCCATCCCGCTCCGTCTCGACGAAGACATATCCTGGCGTTAGCTGGTGGTTGAGGAACTCGTTAAGCCACGAGAGCTCCCACACCCTGAAGTCGAGCCAGAACATATCGTTGTTGATGATCTGTGCGGTAAGTATGGCCTTGTCAGAGTAGTTGCCTATGTAAGTAGGCTTTGCTTTGTCCGCCGAGTACTTGCCGTGACCCACGCGTATGATGCGCCCGCTTGCAGTCAGTTTCTCTAGGGCATGCCGCATCTGCGTTGCCTTCATTCCCGCTTGGGCGTTTTCTTCGAGAAGCTGCTGTCGTGTGAAGACGCCGTCGGGTATGCGTATATTCGAATATTCGAGTTGTTTAACCATCTAATATTCCAGCCATTTCGTCAAAATTTACTCCATATTGACGAAATGGCTATTCATATGCAAGTCTTTGTGGTGGTTGAGTTCCAGAAAAATGCTGAGGAATCTCTGTCACCAAGTCCTACGGTAAGGACGTAAAGCGTGCCGACATGCCATTAGTGGCGCAGCCGTGGATGACGAGCGTCACGAGGTAGAATCGCGAGGAGCCTTCCTGGATGCCGCTTTCGTCGATGAAGATGCCGACCTCTGGCACGGTGCCCTCCAAAACAATAATGCCAGGGGAAACCCTGGCGCTTGATAGTCGCGCGTTCGCGCCGCCAAAACTTTTATGCCACAGTTGCGTGGAAAGCATGCCGAGGTGCTGCGTTTTCTCATGAGCCTCTGCCTGCGTTGGTTAACTCGAGGTTGCCGTTCAAGTGATTGAGGCTCACACCCGCGCGTAGTAGTCCTCGAGGTCGGCGCGCATCTGCTCGCGGACGCGCTCCCAGTCGCCGTCCTCCATGCGGGCCAGCAGCGCGTGGTTGAGCGCGATCTCGCCGAGGTCGCGCGAGTAGTACATGAACCTCTTGTGCTCGAACTTCTCAAAGGGGTTGCGCAGCATGGAGTCGCGCACGGCGCACCGGTCGCCAAGAAACTCCGCCGTGTACGGGCAGCTCGGCCGGTCGACCGGCAACCCCCGCGCGAGCCGGTCGCGGTAGAAGGCCG
>CACXDP010000282.1 GCA_902766445.1 uncultured Coriobacteriaceae bacterium | reverse complement strand
CTGTCAGCAAGCTGACAGGTCCTCTGTATCCTGCTCGCCGCTTCGCTGATACTCGTCACGCTCGCACCCGCACGACCGATGTGGCTACTCTATG
Source organism: uncultured Coriobacteriaceae bacterium (assembly GCA_902766445.1). Lineage (GTDB taxonomy): Bacteria > Actinomycetota > Coriobacteriia > Coriobacteriales > Atopobiaceae > RUG440. Next base: position 4,111 of record CACXDP010000282.1, on the reverse strand, counting down.
GAGAAGACGACCGGATACAGTGGCTGCTCGCCTCTGTGCGCGTCAATCTCCAAGTCGGGCTGCGCTTCGGCGATGGCTTCCTGCAGTGCCTCGAACGCGTCGTCGTCAAGGTCGCTACCAGCAAGGATCGTGAGCGTATCACCCTCCTCCTCGGCCTGCATGAGGTCGATGAGCTGCAGCGTGACATTGGTGACGTCAGAGCCTACCACGCTAATCTTTCCGTCCTGGATGCCCATGACGTCGCCCGCGTGGATGGGTGAGCCATCTGCCGCCTGAGAGTCGCGCACGGCTGTGGTGACCTCGCCATCGCGAACCCCCTCGACGGCCTCGGCCATGGCCTCAACGTTAGCCTCAGCACCCTCCTCAGCCTCCACCACGAGCATCGCAGCAAAGGCTTGGAGTACCGAGTGCGTCACCACCACATACGCCTTGCACGACTCGCAGGTACTCGCGGCAGCCTCGGCAGCCATGCGGATATTTCCGTTGTCGGGCAGGACGATGACCTCGTCGGCGTTGCAGGATTCGATGGCCGCGAGGATGTCGGCCGTGGAGGGATTCATGGTCTGCCCGCCCTGCACGACGACATCGACACCAAGCGAGGTGAGGATGTCCGCCTCGCCAGAACCTGCCGCCACGGCTACGAACCCGAGTGGCTTGCGCGGTACGCCCACCGCCTTGTCAGCACGGATGCCCTCGGTACGCTCCTGCGCCTCGAGATCCATATTGTGTACAAAGACGTTCCAGACCTGTCCACGATGCAGCATGTGACGAATCACACGGTCCGGACGGTTCGTGTGGACATGGCACTTGTAGTCGGGATTGCTGCCCACGAGTAGCTCGCAGTCGCCCATCGATGCGAAGTAACGCAAGCACGCTTCTTCGTCGAAGCGAGGCGAGTCGGCGTGAAAGAGGAACTCGGTGCAGTAGCGGAACTCCGATCCCGCCCAGTCGTCGTTGATCTCGATGTCCACGACATTCGCGACCTGCGACTTTGCGTCACCCGTGCTCACCGTGGTCTGGAAATCCGTAAGCTCATCACTGCGACCCCGATAGGCGTTGACGAACGCCTCGATGAAGGTGGCCAGGCCATAGGCACCTGAGTCCACAACGCCGTTCTCCTTGAGAACGGGCAACAGGTCTGGCGTGCGGGCGACCGACTCGTACGCCTCAACCACAATCTGGTCGAGCATATCGTCCAGGGTCATGTCGCGTGTCTTTGCCAGCTGGTCAGCTTTAGCGGAGACATCGCGCAACACGGTGAGAATCGTGCCCTCGACCGGCTTGCGCACCGCCTTGAACGCCACCGTGACTCCGTTGCGCAGGGCAGACGCCACCTCTGACGGCATCGCATGCTCGCCCTTGACGGGCACGAGCCCCTCGGCCACGCCGCGCAGGATCTGGCTGGTAATGACACCGGAGTTGCCTCGAGCGCCCATAAGCGATCCGTGGGTGATGGCCTGGGCGACATCGGTCATTGACGCGCTGTCGGGCAGGGACTCCACCTCATGGACCACGGTCGCCAAGGTGAGCGACATGTTTGTGCCCGTGTCTCCGTCAGGTACGGGAAACACGTTGAGCTTGTTAATCTCGTCGGCTTTCTCCTGTAGCACAGCGGCTGCGATGGGGAAGCAGGTACGGATGACAGTCGATATCATGGCTCTGGGACCTCGGTTCCTAGAAGACGTACAGATGAGCGGCGCACGACGCTAGTGCGTTCGCACGCCCTCCACATGGACGCGTACCTCGACGTTGGTGAGTTCCGCGATCTGGTTGAGGATGAACTTGACGGTGCTCACGAGGTTCGCGGCTACCGACGACATGTTCACCCCTTGCTCGAGCACGACGTGGAGGTCCACCACTATGGTGCCCCTCTCCAAAGAGACCTCTATGCCCTTGCGCAGACGATGGATGGGCAGCAGACGTGCGACGCCTTGCTCTTCGTCCGTGAGCGCCATGCCCACCACGCCGTAGCATTCCAAGGCGGCATACCCCGCAAGGTCTGCAATTACGTCGTTCGAGACCCTAAGCGTTCCAGGAACGGTCCTTGCCATGGAAGACCCCTTTCGATTGATGATTCGTTGTGATTATAGCAGCATCAGCCGTTTGTGGGGAGACAACAAGAACATGCAAGACGGCCACCCAAGGGCGGCCGTCTCATGGTATGCCCGCTATGGCCCACAGGCTAGCTGCGCGCGAGGTTGCCCTTCTTCAGGCAACGCGTGCAAACGTTCATCTTGCGCTTGCGCCCGTCCTGCACGATGGTGACGCGCTGAATGTTGGGGCGGAACTTGCGGTTGACCGTGCGGAACGAGTGGGCGATAGAACGTCCGGCAACGGGGTGCTTGCCGCAAATCTCACAGACTTTGGACATGACAGAACCTCCATTGGCGGCGCCTTGGCGACGATGTGGCCGTAGGCGCACTACTCACAAAACGCATTGACTATAGCACAAGATATGGCATATGTGACGAACTTTCCATCGCAAGACACTTCCCACAGGAAATCCGTGGTTGTTGGCTGCTGGCTACACCGCAAACACCGCGAGGATACCAGAGTGGCAGGCCACTACGCACTCGTCGCGCGTGACCTTGTTTGAGATGCCGAGGTCGGAGAGCGGTGCTAGAGTCGCGTGATCGAGCTCCCAGCGAAAGCCGGTTTCGCTCGCCTGAGCCTCGCCTAGAAGCGCTATGGCCGAAACCGTATCCCCCACCTTGCCAGGACGTTGCCATGTGGGCTCGCCCTCACGCGAGAGGATTCGACACTCGAAGCCATCCTCCATCATCCGCGGTGCGGCGTCGGCATGGCGTGCGAGCACGCCCCAGACCCCGAGCGCATGGTCGGGTCTGCCTCCGGCAGCACAGGTCACTGTCAGGCGCAGGCACGCGCCACGACGCTCGGCCTCCTCACGGGCGAGGTCGATGGCAAGTCCGAGGTCGGTGTCGTCCTTCTCGCTCGGATAACGTTCGATGTCGTCTGCAGTTGTCTCCGCCCAGACGCGGGCCTCGGCGCTCGCTGAGTCGGCGTCACCACAAAAAGCATCGGGCGTGACGCCTGCCGCCCTGAGCACGTCTACGCCAGCATCGGCCGCCACCACGTAGTTCGCCTCGTTGGCCAGACGTGCCACCAGCTCCGACGAGCTCGGCTCAGGAGAACCCGCGACGACAAGCGCGTGCAGAACATGAGGCTGACACGCTGCGAGATCTGCTATATGCAGCCCTTCATAGCCTCGCGCAACCACCGTCGCCCAACGCTCGAGGAAGGCCTCGTCACGACCGTCATGATCATTGAAAAGCGCTACCACGGGAAATCCCACCCGCGCGGCTGAGCGCACACCGAACGGTGCGTCTTCAAAGACCCACGTCTCTGCGCGCGACGTTCCCAGACGCTCCTGTGCGGCAAGGTACACGTCTGGGTATTCCTTGCCACGACCAACGTCACCCGCAAAGACCAGCTCATCGAAGTAGGCAAGCAGGCCGTGAGCATCAAGTGCGAAGCGCAGCAGCTCGGTGGGCGTGGAGCTCGCAATGACCACACGCACGTCCGCCGCGCGCAGCTCCTCCAGAAACGCTGCACAGCCCTCGAACGGCTTGACCTGCTCGGCATACGCACGCTCCACCATCGCCCACAGCTCGCGGTAGAGCGCCTCGCCGCTCGTACCGATGCCAAGATGATCGTGATACCAGTAGCACTTCTTGTCCATGTCGAGCGACTCGTATTCGGCAAAGACGCGCTCGGCGTCAGCGACGCCATAGCTTTGGAGCAGCGCGACACAAGTCTCAGTCCACGTGGGCATAGAGTCGAGCAACGTCCCGTCGCAGTCAAATATCGCAGCTCGCATGGGCATCGCATCCCCCCGGTCCTCTTTGTCGCACTTGCCGCATCCCATGGTAGCGCTTGGACGGCAGTACCGCACGCAGGTAGCGCAACCCCACGCGACGGCCATGACGCAAGGGCATGAGGACGGGCGTGGCCGCACAAAATCCAGCCCGGGCTGAGTCACTGGACCTAAAGTCGCATTGTGCAGAGCCTCGGTGACAACGAGAACGGAGCATCGTTGAGCATTAGTGTCACTTTGGTTTTGTGAAGGCTGCAAAAGCCCAGATAACAGACT
>CACXDP010000281.1 GCA_902766445.1 uncultured Coriobacteriaceae bacterium | reverse complement strand
GGCGTAAAGACGATTACTGCCGAATAGACCCGCGCAAGGCTCGCGTCAAAGGTCCCCGTCGCATCCATGACACTAAGGCGAAGGATGTGGCGGGGACTATTTTATGGGAATCTGTTTGCCTGCTCGCCCGGTTCGCCTCGCCCACATCCGGCCCGACAGCATGGTTCGCTACGCACGCTTGGACCGACCACCCACGACGGAATCATAGCCAAAAGCGACCGAGATTCCATTGCTGGCAAGCGGTCAAATACGAACGTTATTAACGAACAGGTGACCTTAACGAAAAGAAATAAGAACAGTAGTTCTCTTTTGCGCGGTACTATGCTATCATAGCACGGAAACAAAAGTTCGTTAAGGAGGATAGCATATGGATGCCATGTATCCGCAGGAGACAGTGGGGAGCACGCTGTTCAAGGTAGAGCAGGCGGGCGAGTACCGTCGGGTATTCACGCGAGAGATCTTGGGAGAATTCGAGGTGGGGGAGTTCACGCGTGGAACGCTCACGTACGAGATCTATGGCACGCAGGCTCATTACCATGGCGTACGTCTCGACTATGAGGGGAAGCTTCTGGTTAGGTCGAGGCTCGTTGAGTTGCTTGGCTCTGTGGACGAGAATCTTGAAGGATTGCTTGTAAGCTATTTCGAGGGTGGGCAGTACTTCCTGGTCGACTTCATGGATGCTCTCGATTCGTGGGGCATCGCCTATGGGTACCTCGATGATGTGCCGGGCAGCTACGTGACGTTCCGGCCTCGGCGGATGACGCGTCCGACACTGAGCCTGATAGCTTAGACGGGTCGGGTGTGCAGTCTATGGTGTACGGCGCGCGTACCGATCGCGAAAAAAAGTACGTGGCCGTCGTGAGCCTAACCTCTCCCGACGGACTCATCACCCCGCAGACTATCATATGGGATGACGGACGCAAGTTTCCCATCGACAAGGTTACTGACCGACGGCAAGCCCATAGCCTCAAGGTGGGCGGCACGGGCATGCGCTACACCATCAACGTTGCTGGCCACCAGACCTATCTCTGGTATGACGACTACCGTGGGTCGTGGTTCGTGGAAGCAAAACCGAATGCCTCTGGTGCGCGCTGCTGATTGGGTGGTTCTCATGCGAAGGCACAAGCAGAGTATTTGAGGTCGCACAACTCGCCAACGTGGGAGGAAACTGTGGGACCAGAGATTCTGGGACGATGCTTCTTTGCCCTGACATGGGCAGGACTATGATGGTCCCCGTTCTCGGGGGCATTTTCTCGTGCGTGTCGAGAGCTGCGTCTCGCGACACGCATCCGCTTCTTCCATCCCGTGACATATGCCGAGCAACTCTCGCTATACTGGTGCGAGCGGGGGGAGGCAGACATGCAGGGGACAGTGGTAGGAAGATTTGCGCCGTCGCCATCAGGGCGCATGCATGCGGGCAATGTGTTCTCTGCGCTCATGGCGTGGCTCGGTGTCCGCTCGGCAGGTGGTCGCATGGTGCTGCGCATCGAGGATCTCGATCCGCGCGCGCAGAGGCCTGAGGCTGCACAACTTATGCTTGATGACCTGCGGTGGCTAGGGCTCGATTGGGACGAAGGGCCGTACTACCAGAGTGAACGGCGTGAGGTCTACGACGAGGCTCTTGAACGGCTTACGGAGCTCGGCCTTACCTATCCTTGTTTCTGCACACGCGCAGAACTGCATGCGGCCACAGCACCCCACGCCTTAGATGGCACTTATGTGTATGCGGGTGCATGTCGAAACCTCTCTTCAGTTGAGGTTGCGCGTCGGTCGATATCCCGTCCGCCAGCAATCCGACTGCGCGTGCCCGAGGCAGACAATCCTGTTGGAACTATATCGTTCGAAGATCTGGTCTATGGTCCGCAGCGAGAGGTATTGGCACGTGATTGCGGGGACTTCGTTGTGCGTCGTAGCGATGGTGTGTATGCTTATCAGCTGGCCGTAGCGATAGATGATGCGTTGATGGGTGTGACGCAGGTAGTTCGTGGGCGGGATCTCTTGGGGTCGGTTGCACGACAGATGTACGTGCAGCGGCTTTTGGGGTTCGATACGCCGACCTATGCGCACGTTCCCCTACTGGTGGACCCGGACGGGCGTCGCCTCTCGAAGCGTGATCGAGATTTGGATCTCGGGGAGATTCGCGAGCGGGACAGTGGACCTGAGCGACTGCTGGGATGGCTTGCCGCGGCGGCAGGACTCGTCGAGGAGGGCGAGATGCTCGGGGCTGATCGGCTTGTGGAGAGGTTTTCATGGGCCAAGCTGGCGGGAACGGCTCGGCGAGGTGATGTCATATGCGGATGACGCGGGAATTAGTGTCACTTTGGTTTTGTGGAGGCGGCAAAACCCCAGATAACAGGGATTTTTCAGGCTCAAATGTACACTGGCTATTTTACACAGTGCGCATTTGAAGCTGAAAAGAATCCGCTAACTGGGCTTTTGTAAATCTTTCAGTCGCAAATGTACACTAATTTCTGGCAAAACTTTCCGTTGAGAATGCGAGCGCAATGTGTTAGGATGATTTACCACGATGGAGAGCTGACCGAGAGGCCGAAGGTGCTCGCCTGCTAAGCGAGTATGGCAGTGATGCCATCTGGGGTTCGAATCCCCAGCTCTC
>CACXDP010000280.1 GCA_902766445.1 uncultured Coriobacteriaceae bacterium | reverse complement strand
GCCCTGCGCCCCGCCGGCCAGTCGCCCGAGGAGGTCCGCAAGCTCAACCAGGCGGGCGAGGAGATCAACGTGTACAGCCCCTCGCTTGGCTGTGCCATCAAACAGAGCAGGTACGTTACCTCCGGCTACGCCTTTGGCGACCCAGGCAAGCTCGACAGCAAGAACTACGCGATCTCCCGCAAGGAGCAGATAACGACCGAAGCGCAGATGACCACCTACCGCGATCGCCTCTACGAGGGCGACATCTGGGAGGACCTCAAGTTCGCCGGCCTGGAGGTGGGGGACCCCAATCAGAGCGAGGAGTACAAGCACATGTTCGGTAACGCGGGCATCGCCTTCCACCAGGACGTGGCTTCAAAACTCACCGAGTCCATCGGACCAGGCGGCGGAATAAGCCAGACCCGTTACAGGTCATGGGTGAGGGGAATCAGGCCCGACAAGCAGATCACCTCGGAGGAGGTCATGAGATACGATGTGGACCACATGAGATTTACTGGCCCTGAAGACATCAAGATCTACGCCCACTTCATCTGGTTCGACCGCCGTTAGACAAATGGTCATGGGGCTCGTCCCCTCCGACCGTCGCCCGCCCCCGTCGGCTTCCCGCCGGCGGGGGCGTTTTGGTGTAGACGATATGTCCCGCTTGGGTGCGGGACATATCGTCTACAAGGGCTGGGCATAAGCTTTGACATACGCTTTGGCATAAGGCATAGCGCTGTATACGCGTCGAAACTAGGGACGTTCCTCCGCTCTAGTGGGGGAGCGACCCTCATTGTGATGAGGGAGGACATGCGGTATTATGGCGCCATAAGGTCGAGACAAAGGACGGGCATTGACAGAACATGTGATTCACTCCATCCCTCCCACATTCGATGAGCACAGCCGCGTGCTCGTGTTGGGCAGCATGGCGAGCCCCAAGTCGCGCGAGACGGGCTACAACTACGGGCATCCGCAGAATCGCTTCTGGCGCGTGCTTGCGCGGTTGACCGACGAACCGCTGCCAACGACCAACGAGGAAAAGCGCGCGTTCTGTCTGCGACATGGCATCGCCCTCTGGGACGTGATCGCAGAATGTGAGATTGCGGGTGCGTCTGACGCGAGTATCCGCAATGTCATCCCCAACGACCTCACGCTCATCACGCGAGCCGCACCCATCGAGGTTATCTACTGCACCGGTGCCAAGGCTTACGAGCTTTATCGACGTTACTGCGAGAAAGATGCCGGCATGCCTGCGGTGCGTCTGCCATCCACAAGCCCCGCTAACGCCGCCTGGGGCATGGAGCGGCTTCTTGAGGCTTATGCGCCTCTCTTTCGGTGACGACGATCCCGCTGTGGGAAAGTGGTCAATGGGATGAGTCCGGCTCAGACCGTGAAGAAGTGCGTGTCAGTATACGGTAATCAAAGGTTGTCACAGGCCGATTTCTACGCCTCCTCGATGCGGCAAGTGTGCTTGCGTGTCTTTGGGTCGTAGGTGACGCCGACTAGCAGGATCGGACCTCCCCAGTCGTGCAGGGATTTGGCGTAGTCGCACTCGAGAACCTGCTCTAGCGCAGCGGTAGGTCTGCGGTTCCACTTGAGTTCGACGAGCAGCGCTGGTGCGGGATCACCCCTGCGAGGGATATAGGCGATGTCGGCCACGCCACGCCCCGTGGGGAATTCCTGTACCTCTGCGTAGTGGTTGGCGGTCGCGATGTAGGCAGCCCTCACTACGGCGCGCAAGGCCTGTTCGTTGTTGTAGAACTGGTGCGCGCAGCCGTCGTCGTGGGCGGCAGAGATCGCCTTGGCGACGGTTTCCTCGTCGAGATCCCAGGTGGCTTCGAGCAGCGCATCGCTCTCGCGCACAATTCGGGCTACCCCTGCATGGCGACTCTCCGATACGGCGTCAACCAGCTCGGACCGTACCTCTACGTTGGGTATGCGGGCCGTCTCTGTCCTCGCGTCGTAGGCGAGGTAGCCTAGGTGGCAGAGCAGTGTGAGGGCGTCATCTCGGCTGGCCACCTCGTGGATGTCGTTCTCGAACTTCCCGATTCTCACCCGCACGCTTGCGCCGCCAATCGCCTGCAGGATGTACTGTTGCAGGCCCTCGAAATCCATATCTATGTAGAAACGCAGGGAGCTGAAGGCCTCCGAACTCGTCCAGTACCGACCGACCTCGTGGTTGGCGCATGCTTTTGCCACCGAGTACGGAGCATAGCACCTAGTCGTTACATGTCTCCCCGTATTTTCGTCGAAATGGCGCAGCCCATAGCCGTCATACCAGCGCCTAAGTTCCTCCACGTTCATGTCCGATTGCTTTGCGAGCAGCTTAACCTCAGATTCGGTGAAGCCGACATAGGGGGCGTAGGCGTATGGCTGCAGGAAAGTGTATTCCCAGAAGTCACTGAGTGCCGACTGGGTGCCGTAGCGCACGATGGGCAGAATGCCAGTCATGTAGCATGCGGCGATTGCCCTGTCCGTGAAAGTGAGGTTCTTGAAGAGCAGCCTGAGGAAGTAGACCCACGCCTCTTGCGAGGCCTTGGAACGCCTCTCCCTTAGCGGAGCATCCCACTCGTCAATCACAAAGACGAATCTGCGCCCCGTGACGTTGACGGCGTCGGTGAGTGCGAGGTCGATGGCTTCGGTTCTCAGTGTTGTCCCTGGCAGCTCGCGCACGAGGTCCTCGAGGAGGCGTCCCGTGACGCTGCTCGCCACGTCCGGTACATCCCTGAACGCGGACATATCGAGTCGTACCACGTTGTAGGCGTTGAGGTGCCGCTCGAAGCTGGGGTCGCGGCTGATGTCTAGTCCCTCAAAGAGTTTCCTTGAGTCGCACCCGCAGCTGTAGTAGGCTACCAGGGACTTTGCGGCAAAAGTCTTTCCAAACCGTCGGGGTCGTGTGACCGCGATGAGCTTGCGCGGCGTACCGATGGCCCCGTTTACCAACGCTATGAGGCCGGTCTTGTCGACGTATGCGTCGGAGACGATGCCCTCAAATTCCTCGTTGCTCGGGTTGATGTACATGCCCACGCTGACCTCCCTCCTACGGCGTGCCCTTTGCCATCTTACCATGCATAGTTCGTGAGGCCTATGCGCCTCTCTTTCGGTGACCACGATCCCGCTGTGGGAAAGTGGTCAAGTGGGTGTTTTGTGCTGCAATTCTGAATGATGCTTTCATGCTGGTATAGTATCTGGGTCTTGAACCCTTGGTTAGGAGATTGCCACATGAGTCGTTTTGCGCTGCGTGCAAACATTGCCCTGCTGCTCGTGCTCGCCATCGTTTCCGGTACAGCATTCGCGGATGAGGTGCCGGTAGATTCCCAGGTCGACTATGGCTACGAGAGCGGTTATGCCTCTGAGCAGGAAGAAGCACCTGCTGGGGATGGAATCTCCAGCGAGGCTAACGTAGAGACGACGCAGGACGAACTCGCGAGCAAGGACGAAGCCGTCGCACTCGATGCACAGAGCGAGCAGACACTCTCTGTGCGCTATCGCACTCATGTTCAGCGGGTCGGCTGGCAGGACTGGAAGAGTGACGGCGAGACAGCTGGCACGTCGGGCCAATCCCTGCGCATGGAGGCGTTCAGGATTGAGTTGAGCGACGAGGCAGGCAATCATGTGGACGGCATCAGCTACCAAATGCATGTGCAGCGCATAGGTTGGCAGGATTGGGCGAGCAATGGCGAGCTGGGTGGTACTGAAGGACAGAGCTTGCGGGTCGAGGCGATTCGCGTCAAGCTCTCAGATGAGTTGGCTGCACGCTATGACGTATGGTACCGTACGCACATCCAGACCTATGGCTGGCTTGGATGGGCAAAGAACGGCGAGGCTTCTGGTTCAGCGGGACATTCGTGCAGGATGGAGGCTGTGCGCATCTGCGTCGTGCCGAAGGGCGAACTGCCGCCTGACTATACCGACGGTGATGCGTTCGTCGATGGCGCGACGATTGTACTAGAAGGCCATGTGCAGCGTATTGGCTGGGTGAGTGGCACGAGTTCGGTGGGGACCGTGGGGCAGAGCCTGCGCATGGAGGCCTTGAAGGCAAGTATCTCGGGTACACAGTACGAGGGGAGCGTCCACTATAGTGCCCACGTTCAGACCTACGGTTGGCAGGATGAGGTATCTGATGGGGGTGTGGCGGGAACCTCAGGCCAGTCCAAACGAATCGAGGCCATGACCATGCGCCTCTCGGGCGACGTGTCAGTGTATTACGACGTTTGGTATCGGCTCCACGCTCAGCGGTATGGCTGGCTGGGGTGGGTCAGCAACGGCCAGCAGGCGGGAACCGAGGGACTGAGCCTTCGAGTGGAGAGTATCGAGGTGCAGCTGCTGCCCAAGGGTGAGGTGCCGAGCGACTACGATGCGAATGCGACGGGGTTTATCACTGCGCAGGATGTGGCGGCTGAGGAAGCAGCGCGCGAGGCGGCCAGAAGCGGTCAAGCCCTCGCCGATGCAAATGCGGCGCAACAAGCACTCGTGCTGGCGGCACATTCGACGGTGCCGGTGCCGTCGGGCTACTGCGCGTTGTGGGTCGAGAACGTGTATGCGAATGCTGGGTATGGCGCATTCTATGGTGATGCCTGTGATCTCTATGATAAGTACTGTTTCTCGTCGGAGTACTCTCAGCTTAAGGCAGGCATGATAGTGGCAGTCTCCACGCATCCGCACACGACGGCGGGCAGCATCTGGGGTCACGTAGGTGTCTACGTCGGCGACAACACGGTGCTGGACGCTGTCTATGGATACGTGCGCACGAGTACGCTTACGGAATGGGTGGACCATTACGGTGCCACAGTGCCTGTGCGCTGGGGCTGGCTAGGCAATGTGAGCGTTGCTTAGCGGTCATTCCGCAATGATATCAGCGAGCGTCTTGCTGTCGAGGTAGTCCGACGTTACCTTGCCGAGTTCACGCCATACCGAGATGGTCGAGCAGGTGTCTATAATCGGGCAGATGCGACCGCGCGTACAGTCAAGGCAGCCTACAGGAGCGAGGGATCCCTCGGCGGCGCGCAGAATCTGACCAAGCGTGTATTCCTCCGGACGGCGTGTGAGTTGGTAGCCACCACCCTTGCCGCGCAGGCTCTTTACGTAGCCCGCGCGGCTCATGAGCGAGATGACCTGCTCCAAATACTTGCGTGAGATGTTCTGCCGCTTTGCGACGTCGCCAAGAGATACCCAGCCTTCGTGTTGGGCGAGGTCAGCCATGGCGCGCAGTGCGTATTGGCCCTTTGTGGAGAACATCCCAGCCATGACTATGCCTTCTCTTGAAGCATCTCTTGGAGGGTGCGCCATGCAAGCTCGGCACACTTAACGCGTGCTGGCATGTGGCTCACGTCCTTGAGCAGCGCTGCTTCGTCGAGTTCGTCCTCGAGCAAGTCGTTGTCCTTCTCTGCTCCTGTGACCATGCCTTTAAAGAGGGCGCAAAGCCGCAGGGCCTCCTCGGGTGTCTTGCCCACCATGAGGTCACTCATCATGTCGGCTGAGGCCATCGAGACCGCACATCCGTGGCCGGTGTAGGCACACTCCTCGATGCGTCCGTCATCGCCGAGACGAACGTAGAGACGCAGCTCGTCACCACAGGAGGGATTGACACCGTCGTGCTCGTGTGTGGCATCATCGAGTGGGTATTTGTAGTCGGGATGGGTCACGTGATCCATGAACTGCTCGTTGTACAGGCTAGTTACGTCCATTGAATATCCCCCAAACCATATCGAGACCCTCCATGAGACGGTCGATGTCGGCCTTGTCGTTATAGAATGCCACGCTTGCGCGGCAGGTGCTGTGCCAGCCGAGATAGGTGAGCAGGGGCTGGGCGCAGTGGTGTCCCGCTCGGATGCACACGTTGCTCATGTCGAGGATGGATGCCACATCATGCGGGTGGATGTTGCGCACGTCGAACGAGACGGCCCCTATATGACGGTCGGGCTCAGCGGGGCCAATCACCGTGATGTAGCCGCGCGATTGAAGCTGCTCACAGAGGTAGACTGCAAGCAAACGCTCGCGGGATTCGAGGGCTTCCATCCCCTGCGTCTCTAGGTAGGTGAGCGCCGCGTCGGTGGCAAATGAGCCTGCTGCGTCCTGTGTGCCGGCCTCAAACTTCTGTGGCACAGAAGACCAGACGGCGTCGGTCTCGGTGACGGAGTCGATCATCTCGCCGCCCACGAGGAAGGGAGGCATCGCGTCGAGCAGTTCGGGCCGGCCCCAGAGGACGCCGATGCCCATGGGTCCTCCGAGCTTGTGCGCCGAGAAGGCCAAGAAGTCGCAACCGAGTGCACGTACGTCTACCTTGATGTGAGGAACGGACTGAGCGCCGTCAACGAAGCAGAGCGCGCCGACCTCGTGTGCACGGGCGGCAATGGCGGCGACGTCGTTTTGGACACCAAGGACGTTGGAGACCTGTGTCACTGAGACGAGCTTTGTGCGCGGGCCGATCTTGTTCGCCAGTTCTGATTTGGGAATCGAGAAGTCATCGGCAAGGCGCAGGTATACGAGCTTGGCTCCCGTCGCAGCACAGACTTGCTGCCAGGGAATGAGGTTTGAGTGATGCTCCATGATGGAGATGACCACCTCGTCGCCAGGACCGAGATCCACGACCTGGGGAAGTGTTCGCGCAAGGAGATTCAACGCTTCGCTCGCGTTGCGGGTAAAGACAATCGCGTTGCCTTGGGGCTGTCCCGCCTCGTCGAACGCGCCAATGAAGCGCGCGATGTGCTCGCGGGCGTCCGCGATGCTCTGTGTCGCCTCGACCGAGAGACGATAGAGACCGCGCAGGGGATTGGCGTTCATTGTCTCGTAGAAGCGTCGCTCGGCATCGAGCACCGCGGCAGGGCGCTGGGCCGTGGCTGCGCTGTCGAGGAAGGTGATCTGGGGGTTCTGCGCGAGCAGGGGGAAGTCCGCCTTGTAGGGATTGGCCTCGATGACTGCGAGTTGGTCGGGAGTCAAGGTGGTCATGGTCACACCTCCGTGGTCGCGAAGGGACCGGATTTCTCGGCCAGGTCCAAGCCCTCGACGAGGTCACTCGCCGTCTCGCTGCCAAGAATCTCAGTGGCGCGTGCGAGCACTGCCTTGCGTGTCTCGGACGTCGGCGCGCATATGAGTGCCTCATCAAAGAGTGCGCGCACATAGAGCTGCTCCGCCTCCTCGAGCGTGAGGCCGCGGTCTTGCAGGTACTGGATTTGCTCGGGTGCTACGGATCCGATGGAGGCACCGTGGTTGCCCGCGACGTCATCCTCATCGCACAGGATCACTGGCATGGTCTTGTTCGTCACGTCATCCGAGAGGACGAGGACGTTCTCAAGTTCGGCACCTTCGGAACCCGAAGAACCATGAACGAGGTCTATCGTCGCCCGCAGGGCTTTTCGTGCGTGGCCGTCGAGCACGCCCGACTCATGTACGTCGCAGCGGGTGTTGCGTCCGCGCTGACGTATCACGTGGTTGATGTCGAGCACGTCGTTATCGCGCGCGAGGTAGCGACAGCTAAGGTCGAGTCGCGCGCGGTTGCCGTCGAGTGCGACGGCAAGGCCGGCGGCCGTGGTGCCTGCGCCGAGGAAGAACTGCCTCACGTCGACACGAGCGTCTTCTCCGGCAACTATGCCTACCGATTCGAGGTGCTGCTCGGTGTCGCCGCACACGAATTCCAGCACGTGAACTTGTGCTCCACGCTCGGCGATGATGCGCACGAGCGCCGCTGTCGTGCCCTGCGCAGGCCCGCCGGTTGGGGCGCAGACGACGATGGTCGCCTCGGCACCTGCGCGCACCATGATTCCCGTGTCACTCTCGGCGATGATGGGCTCCTCGCGCTTCTCTCCGGCGCGGACCTCGACGTAGCGTGCGTCAGAGGCCTGTGATTCGATCCAGTCAGTGACGGCTCCGCCCATGCCGCATTCGATGCTCTCAAAGAGGCGAGGCAGGGCGAAGTACACGTCACCCTTGCGCGAGACCACGGGGACGGTAAGTGTGATGTCGTTGGCGCGCAGATGGTTCCACGTCTGCGCCGGTGGGGTGTTGACTCGCTCGAGAACGAGCGTGCCGGATGCTGACTCGGCCATTATCCTATCGCCCCTTCCATTTCCAGCTTGATGAGATTGTTCATCTCCACGGCGTACTCGAGAGGCAGCTCCTTGGAGACGGGATTCGCGAAGCCACCAACCACCATGGTGCGTGCCTCTGGCTCGGAGCAGCCTCGGCTCATGAGGTAGAGGATCGTGTCGTCGGAGATGCGCCCGATGGTGGCCTCGTGACCGACGCTTGCCGTTGCGTTGCGCACGTCCATGGCAGGAATGGTGTCGGAGCGGCTGATGTCGTCGAGCATGAGCGACTGGCAGCTCACCGAGCAGCGTGCGTTGGCTGCGCGGCGTCCTACGATGACCGAGCTGCGGAAGGTGTTGCAACCGCCGTCCTTGGAGATGGACTTGGTGTCGACCGTTGCCGTGGTGTCGGCCCCGTTGAGAATGACCTTGCAGCCGGTGTCGAGGTCCTGCGTGGCGCCCGCGAACGTGATGCCGCTGAACTCGCAGTTCGAGCGGTCGCCCTGTAGGATGGTGGTGGGGTAGAGGTAGCTCACGTGGCTGCCAAACGACCCCGACACCCATTCCATCTGCGCATCCGCGCCAACGCGGGCACGCTTGGTATTGAGGTTGTACATGTTTTTGGACCAATTCTCGATGGTTGAGTAGCGCAGGCGCGCGTGGTCCTTGACAAAGAGCTCCACAGCTCCAGCATGCAGGTTCGCCTCGTAGTACTTCGGAGCCGAGCAGCCCTCGATGAAGTGCAGGTCAGCGCCCTCTTCCACGATGATGAGCGTGTGCTCGAACTGTCCGGCACCCTCAGCGTTGAGGCGGAAGTAGCTCTGGAGGGGATACTCCACCTTGACCCCGGTGGGTACGTAGACGAACGAGCCGCCGCTCCACACGGCGTAGTGCAGCGCCGCGAACTTGTGGTCTGCGGGCGGGATGAGCGTGCCGAAGTACTCGTGAACCACAGGCTCCCACTGCGGGTCGTGCAGGGCATCCTCGATGGTGGTATAGACCACGCCGTCCTTTGCCACGTCCTCGCGCATGTTGTGGTAGACGATCTCGGAGTCGTACTGGGCACCGACGCCTGCTAGGCTCTCGCGTTCGGCCTCGGGGATGCCCAGGCGCTCGAAGGTGTTCTTGATGTCGTCGGGTACGTCGTCCCAGCTCTTTGCCTGCTTGGTGCGTGGGCTCACGTACGTGGAGATGTGGTCCATGTCGAGACCAGCAATCGAAGGACCCCAGTTCGGGGCCATCTCCTTGGCGTGATAGGTGTCAAGCGCGGCGAGGCGCATGGCGAGCATCCACTCTGGCTCGTCTTTCTTTTCGCTGATGGCGCGCACGATGTCGGGGGTCAGGCCGTCGTCGTAGCGCTCGTAGCCCTCCTCCGAGTAGGTGAAGTCGTAGAGTGAGCGGTCGACGTCGGCGACCTGAGTGCGCTTCTCGGTCCTCTCGCTCACGCGCGATCACCACCCGAGGCATTCGCGCGCTCGAACTGCTCGAAGCCGTGTGCGTCGATGTCGTCGATGAGCGATGCGGGTCCCTCGGCTACGAGACGTCCCTGGACCATGACGTGCGTGCGGTCCACCGAGAGGCGCTCGAGGATGCGCGTGTTGTGCGTGATGACGAGCAGGGCGCCGCCGCAATCCGCTCGGTAGGCCTCGATGCCTCGGCTCACGACGGAGAGGGCGTCCACGTCGAGGCCGGAGTCCGTCTCGTCGAGGATGGCAAGCTTCGGGCGGAGCAAGAGAAGCTGCAACATCTCGATCTTTTTCTTCTCGCCGCCCGAGAAGCCCACGTTGAGCTCGCGGGTGAGGAAGGATCCACTCATGTCGAGCTGGTCGGCGATCTCGCCCACACGGGCGCGGAACTTGCGAGCCGTCATCTTGAGCTCGGGCCGCTTCTGCGTGATGGTGCGCAGATAGGAGTACAGCGGTACGCCAGGGACCTCCACGGGTGCCTGATAGCTCAAAAAGATACCTGCGAGCGAACGCTTGTCGGCAGCTTCGTCGGTGATGTCTTCGCCGCCGAACTCGATGGTACCTGAGTTGACTTGATAGGCGGGGTCGCCCATGATGACGCGACCAAGCGTTGACTTGCCCGCGCCGTTCGGCCCCATCAGCACATGGGTCTCGCCCGCGCCGACGGCAAGGTCGATATCGTGTAGAATGGGTTTGTCCTCGGTTCCCGCGTTGATTCCGCTGACGCGGAGGAGGGTATCGTGCATAGGGCATCTCTCCCTAGGTTGTCTGTGGTTGCATCCTAATTCATAGTAATTAGTAGGAATTAAAAAGCAAGACCCAATTTCGCCTGTGGATGCACGGTGAAGGGGTCTTGAACGGGGGGACGATGAACGGGGGACGGGTTCCCGTTCCAAGGAGATGCTCCCCGTCGCATACGCTGCGTTTGGCATACGCGACGGGGAGCATCTCCCTGTCTTGCGGAGGCGTTCGTTACGCCTTCCGTTCTGCTTAGCTCCTTAGGGCATCCGTTCCGGGATCGTAGCCCTTCGGTACCGTGCCCTTGGGAAGGAGCTGCACTTCTATGGCCTCAGCGCGCTTGGAGAGACCCGTGGTGCCGGCATCCTCACCGTCGCATGCCCAACCGAGCCAGCCGAAGCTTTGCGAATGCACGCGGTACCACACGCTCAGGTGCTCGGCGACATCGCCGGTCAGCTGAATCCTCATGGCCTCGAGGCGCCGGGACTGACCCGTGGTGCCGGCCTCCTTGCCGTCGGCCGCCTGTTTCATCCAGCCCTTACCCTGTGCATGAACCTCGTAGGTGATGCCGCCGTCCCATGGCTGTCCAGGAAGCACAAGCGAGATGGCCTCGACGCGCTTCGACTGTCCGGTGGTGCCGAGAAGGCCGGCCTGCACCTTGCCCGTCCAGCCGATGCCCTGCACGTGCGCATTGCCAATCGTGGCTCCGACGTAGGCGGGCTCGCTCTCGTCGTAGCCTATGGGCGTCGCGTCACCTCTGATAATCACGGCCTGGTAGGCCTCGACGCGCTTGGAGAGGCCGGATGTGCCCGCCGGTTCGCCGTCTTTGGCCCAGCCAAGCCAGCCGAAGGTCTGGGAATGCACGCGATACCATACATGGCAGTCGTCGAGGTCCTTGAGTCGCATCTGCACGGCCTCGACGCGCTTGGACTGTCCTGTGGTGCCACAGGACTCGCCATTCTTTGCCCAAGTCTCCTCCCAGCCGATGCCCTGCACGTGGCCGCGATACTCGACGGTGCCTTCGCTGGCCTCTGCCCATAGGGCTTCGAGCCGCTTTGACTTGCCTGTTGTGCCACAGGTATCGCCATCTGATGCCTCGGGAAGGTCGCCGACGGTCTGGGCGTGCCCGCCATAAGTGAGCGTGATGGTTTGCGGCTCAGGTTCGGGCTCGGGCTCATCCTCCGCTGGCTCAGCGTATGCCTTGATTGAGAAGTTGTCGATTTCGAAATCATTATAATACGGTACTGCCGCTTTGAGGTTTTCCTGCGCAGTAGCCCAATCCTGCCATTTGCCATCACTGTAATAGAAGCTTTCGTTCTTGTTGACTACTGCCACGCTGTAGTACTTCAGCTTGCCTTCCCCTGGTTGGGTCGCCGCGTTGTATCGTTCGACATATTCTCTGGTGGCGCCCATGCTGGCAGATGTGCTATAGAGACGCATGCCGTTGTCGCCAAGCTTCGATGCCGTGGACACGATGGAGAAGCGCTTGTCCGCGGGGACTTTGAACGGCTGGTCGAGGTCGAGCCGATGGAAGCCACCGTATTCGTAATTTCGCGATGTGCGCAACAGCAGTGTGCCGTCTGTGGGTTCCTGGGCATTATCGTTAAGCAGGTACACGGCGTATGTCACGCGCATGTTTGCCTCTGAGGTCCGTGTGGAGATGCTCTGTACCGCGATGCTTTGGTCGGTCTCAAACACGTTGGCGGCACTTTGCACGCTCTCGGTGGATTTCGTGATTAAGAACCCTGCGGTCGACGGCAGGTAGTCGTGCTGCAGGGTGTAGAAGAATCCGCCTGTCCCTAGGTTGGCTGAGAACTCCGAGGTTTCCGACTGACGTATTGTCTTGTCGTAGTACGAGAGGTAGAAATACCCCGTATACTCGCCCTCCGCGTTCTTTGCGCCGTACTCAAAGCGGTTGACGTCGTTCCCTAGGTCGTCCTTGCACGCGTCAGACGTGGAGCCCCAACTGTTCTTCACGATCCAAGCACCATTTCCTGGGGGCGTCGTGAGTTCCCTTGCTTGCTCTTCGGTAAGGGGGTTCCCTTTGTTGTCGGTGAGAGGATTGCCTCCGCGGTCCGTCGTGTGCGTGAACGTGCTTGCGTCGTAGTTGTCGTCCCAGCCCACGATGCACACGCCGTGATCAGCGTCCAAGTATTCATCCACGTACTGGCAGAACAAAAAGCCATCCTTGTCGTTGCTCATTGAATATCTCCCGCTCTGGTCGGCATAGTACGAAATCGATACGCCGTGTCCGTTGAGCAGCTCTTGCTTTATGGCGTCGATACCCTTGGTGTTGATTTGGGTGGGGACGTCATTGTCCATGCGCCAGTAGTCGGGCAGGATATTGCCATCCTTGAGTACGTAGCCGCCGTTAAGCAGGCGATTTGACGCGCCGCTCTCGTCGGTCGCGGAAATCGACCAGTCATCGTTCTCAGAGTATGTGAAGAGATCGGTGGCGCGTTGGCGCAGGCCTGCCTTTACACTCTCATATACTTCGTCCTCGCTTACGCCTTGTTCGGCAGCGGCGCTTGCCAAGTATTGTTCGTAGGTCATGCCCTTTGCATCGGCGCTGGCTTCGATTGCCGCTCTAGTTCTCTCGTCCGCATGGGCCTCGAAGTCGTCGAGGGTCGTTACGGCGTTGTTGCCACGGTAGGGAAACATGCTCTCGGACAGGGGACCGACGCCCTGCGAAAAGAGGGTAGTGATAAATATGGATCTCCCGCCTGCGTTGAATGCGGCGTTAGGACTCTCGTCAAGCAGGTGAAGGCCCTCTCCCATTTGGGCAGGGTTCTCAAGCTCCGTGACGGGATGGAGTCCGAACCACGTGAGGTGGCGCTCGGACAGGTCGATCCCGGCATCCTTGTTGCTCATGCCGGTAGAAGAGAGGATGGATATTTCTGCGGCTGCAATCCCGCCGAACGCCCAGCAGCTGCTCCAAGGATTCTGGAGCTTCACCGGGGTCACCAAGCCCTCGGTGCGCATGTCGTAAGCGGTAGGTATCTCCGCCTGCGCTGTGATTGCCTCATCGTGCGTGCCGTCGTCGACCGCCCATTCGGGCGTCTGGCCGGAAGGCTCCTCATTGGCAAATGCGATCGATGGGACGGACGCGAACGCCATGGCCAGCGTGACAAACAAGGACAATGCGCCTTGCCACGCCTTTCCGCTCTTCTTCATGGCTCCTCCTTGTGCCATATGTTTGGTGGGATGGCGCATACTTTAGCATAAGGAATTCGAAGCCGGTTTGACGCATCGGCTTGGCTGTGCTATGAGTAGGGAGGCAGTCGTTGTCGCTGGTTACTTTTGCCTTCCACGCAGGAGGTCGCGGGTTCGAGTCCCGCCGGGCGCTTGCGCTCGTAGCTCAGCTGGCAGAGCGCCTTAGTTTACCAGTGCGTTGGACAGCCACTCTGTTGGGGCGTCGCACTCGTTGCGATGCCCTGATTATGCAACGCGGATTCTCGGAGTTGGGTGCTTAGAAGAAGGAGCAAAGATGCGCGTAGTTGTGCCTTGTGAGACCGATGCAGGTCTGTCGAGCGTGCGGAGCGGCCACTTCGGTCATGCTCCTTGGCTTACCGTTGTCGACTTCGATGACGAGATGAATATTGCCGACGTACAGGCGGTAAAGAACGCCGATCATGACATTGCTGGATGCGCTGGGGTGATTGAGCATGTTATCGACCTCAACGCGGATGCGATCATCACGGTAGGGATGGGTCGGCCTCCATTCATGCGCTTCACAAAGGCGGGCATCGCGGTGTACGTTGAGCAGGAGATGCCGATGGTTTTCGATGTGCTCATCGAGTTTGTGTCGGGTAACGTGGTGCGCATGTCACTGGACGACGTCTGTCAGCACTGATCCGCGCGTCCAGCTCACTCCACCGTCGCGAGGTAGCGCGCGAGGCCGTCGTCGGTGACGTCGCCGCAGACCACGCCGGCCGCCGCCTTGAGCTCGTCGCAGGCGTTGCCCATGGCGACGCCGGTGCCGACCGCACAGATCATCTCGAGGTCGTTGGCGCCGTCGCCGAAGCCTAGGCTCTCGCTGCGGGCGATGCCATAGTGCGAGAGCAGCAGCTCGACGCCGACGGCCTTGCTCGTGGTGGGCGAAAAGACCTCGAATGCGTTGTACCCGCCGTTGTCGTCCGTGTGGGCTGTGTAGGCGGCACGCCCTTCCACGGCCGCCCGCATCCGCTCCGCATCGAGTCCCGTGGCGTGGGTCTCGAGCTTGATGGTTCTCTGTACGGCGTCCTCGCGGTCGAACTCGAAGGTAAAGATGTCCGGATGGCCGAACTCGGCGAAGAAGCGCTGGATGTGGGTGAACCGACGGTCGAGGTAGATGTGGTGTGCCGTCTGAAGCATGTATTCCATGCCGAGCTCGTCAAAGAGCTCCACGTAGCTGCGCACGAGCGCTTGGTCCATGAGATCGGCGTGGAGCGTCTTGCCATCTGCCTCGACGTGCCCCCCGTTGCACATGACATAGGCGTCAAACAGGGGCAGCCTCAGGCTGGAGTCAATCATAGCCCAAGGACGTCCGCTGCAGATGACGAGCTTGTGGCCAGCGTCGTGTAGGCGCTCGAGCTGAGCGACGACCGTGGCTGGTATCTCGCGGATGCCTCGCAGCCCGTCGATGAGCGTGCCGTCGATATCAAAGAAGAGTGCTTTCATGCAGTTTCCGTTCTAATGACAACATTAGAGGATATCCTAGCAGAACCTCATGACATTTCTTACCGTTTGACGAGATGACAGGTACGTTAGGGCATCGTCATGCGAGAATGGTATGAAGGGCAAAGCAATCATGCAGAGAGGAGCATAACATGGCACTACCGAAGGACTTCCTGTGGGGCGGAGCGGTCGCAGCGCACCAGCTTGAGGGCGGATACGACTTGGACGGTCGCGGCCTGTCGGTGTCGGACGTCATGACGGGCGGCTCGAATGGCGTCCCGCGTGTCATCACGGACGGTGTCGTGGAGGGTAAGTACTACCCCAACCACAAGGGCATCGACTTCTACCATACCTACCGTGACGACATCGCGCTCTTCGCCGAGATGGGCTTCAAGTGCTTCCGCACCTCCAGCTCCTGGTCGCGCATCTTCCCTGAGGGTGACGAGGCGGAGCCGAACGAGGCCGGCCTCAAGTTCTACGACGACATGTTTGACTGCATGCTCGAGAACGGTATCGAGCCCGTCATCACGCTGTCGCACTTCGAGATGCCCTACGGCCTCTGCAAGAAGTACGGTGGCTGGGCGAACCGCAAGCTCATCGACTTCTTCGTCCGCTACGCGAAGGTCTGCTTCGAGCGCTATCACACCAAGGTCAAGTACTGGATGACCTTCAACGAGATCGGCAACCAGTTCAACATCTCGAACCCCATCTTTGGCTGGACTAACTCCGGCGTCGTCTTCACCGAGTTCGATGACCCCGAGAAGATGATGTACCAGTGTGCGCACTACGAGTTCGTGGCGAGCGCTAAGGCCGTCGTCGAGGGCCACAAGATTGACCCCGACCTCATGATCGGTTGCATGATCGCCTCCGGCCCCACCTACCCGCGCGAGTGCAAGCCCGAGGACGTCATCATGGCCGACGACGCCAACCATCACATCTTCTTCTTCGGCGACGTGCAGTGCCGTGGCACCTATCCCAACTACGCGCTCAAGATGTTCGAGCGCAAGGGTTGGGACCTCGACATCACCGAGGACGACCTCGCTGCGCTGAAGGCAGGTCCTGTGGACTACATCGGCTTCAGCTACTACATGAGCAGCGTGGTCGACTCCTCGGTCGAGGTGGACATCTCCAAGTCCACGAGTGCCAATGACCCGCACAACGTGCCCAATCCCTACCTCAGCGCCACCGACTGGGGCTGGACCATCGATCCGGTCGGCCTGCGCATCATGCTCAAGCGTTTCGACGAACGCTACAACGGCATGCCGCAGTTCATCGTGGAGAACGGCATAGGCATGTACGAGGAGCTGGACGAGAACAACACCGTCGAGGATGACACCCGTATCGATTACCTCGGCTCCCACATCAAGGAGATGAAGAAGGCCGTCGAGGAGGATGGCGTAAACCTCATCGGCTACACCCCGTGGGGCTGCATCGACGTCGTGAGCTTCACCACCGGCGAGTACGCCAAGCGCTACGGCTTCATCTACGTGGACATCAAGGACGGCGGCGAGGGCTCTGGCAAGCGCTTCAAGAAGAAGTCCTTCGAGTGGTACAAGAAGGTCATCGCCACGAACGGTGAAGAGGTGTAGTGCTGGGATTTCGGTTTATACACGCCGATTAGTGCTGTTTGTGCTGTTTGGGGGCGTCCCCCAAACAGCACATGCTCTGCCATCGCAGCGTAAACCAACGTGTCCCCAAGGTGAACTCTCTGCTTGGCTGTCATTCTTTGCCGATAAGCGCATGCGATAAGTGCGGCGGCTCGCTACCATAGAGATGAAAGCTGGCGAGAGACGGGGGTGCACATGGCAAGCATCTTGTTGGTCGAGGATGACAAGACCATCCGCATGGCCTTGGAGTTCGCCCTCACGCGGGCGGGATACGAGGTGAGCGTCGCGAGCGACGGCGAGGCGGGCCTTGAGGCGGCGCGCACGGGAGACCCTGACCTTATCCTACTTGACGTGCTGCTGCCCAAGCGATCGGGACTCGAGGTGGCCCGCGCTCTGAGGATTGCTGGGGCGACAATGCCTATCATCATGTTGACGGCCCTTGACCAGGAGTCCGACAAGATAGCTGGGCTCGATGCGGGTGCTGACGACTATGTGACCAAGCCGTTCTCGACGGCGGAGTTGCTAGCTCGTGTGCGTGCTCACCTGCGTCGAGCTCGTTCCAAAGACGAACTACCGGCATACATTGACGCTGGCGAGTTGCACATCGACACGAAGGCCACGCGGGTGCTCGTGGCTGGCTCGCCAGTGCGTTTGCGCAGCAAGGAGTACGCGTTGCTCGTCGCGCTCGCATGTCGGGAGGGGTCGCTCTGCACGCGACAATGGCTCTCGGAGCGTGTGTGGGGGCAGACCTTCTTGCCAACGTCGCGTACGCTCGACACGCATGTGCGTCGGGTGCGGCGAGCGATTGACCTGCACGGGTGGACGTACATACATACCGAGCGTGGCATGGGTTATCGTTTCGAAGCGGTGCGTGATCCAGCGTATGCGCAGGAAGAAGGGCGTTCGTGAAGCGCGAGTCGATTCATGTGCATGGTTGGCGTCGCTGGATGCTTGGCGGCTATGTACTCGTGACCAGCGTGCTCGTCGCAGTGTGGGGCTTCTCGATCAACGTACCCATCAGGAGCCTCATCGAGGAGCGTCTGCAGGAGGGGCTCGTTGCGGTCGCTAACGCCACGGCGGTGGCCCTTCAATCGAGCGAGGTGTCTGCCACCGAGGTGCTCAAACGCATTGCAGCCTCCGATGACCTGCGGCTGACGCTGATTTCCTCGGATGGTACGGTGCTCGCCGAGAGTGCCGAAGAAGGCAGCTCTATGGAGAACCACGCCGATCGCCCCGAAGTCGTGGCGGCGCTGCGGGGTGAGACGGGGTTTGACCGGCGCGTGTCGGAAACCGACGGTGTGGAGTACTTATATGTGACGGTGCCCTGCACTATCGAGGGCGATAGGGCTGTGGTGCGCGTGTCCCGCACGATGGCGCAGGTCAATCTGCTCATCACCAACTACCTGTGGATTAGTATGGGCCTTCTGGTTGCCGCGGTTGTGGTCGCAGCGCTGGCCGCGGGCTTTGCCTCGCGACGAGCTGGCGTACCCGTGCGGCATCTGGAGAGCGTGCGCACCGACTTCGTGGCGAACGCGAGTCATGAGCTCAAGACACCCGTCGCAGGAATCCGATTGCTTGCAGACTCCATCAGTCAAGCCTCGCAAGATGAGGATGTGGCTATGGTGGCAGTGCTTGCCGAGAGGCTGGACGGGGAGTCGGCGCGGCTGCAGCGCTTGGTGGGGGACCTCATGGACCTCTCGCGTCTCGAGGACACGGGGCGGGCGCCAGCTGCGGGCGTGGGCTGCGACCTGAGCGTCGTCGTTACGACATCGGTGGAGGCGCATAGAGCGCGTGCAGAGCGAGCGGGCCTTGAGCTGATCATGCGTGACGAGCTGGGAGGTCAGCGTGTGGCCGTTTCGCCGACGGACGCCTCGCTCGTCTGTGACAATCTGCTCAACAATGCAATTACCTATACCGAGAGTGGTTCGGTGGACGTCTCGCTACGCGCGGAGAATGGCATGGCGGTACTTACGGTGCGAGATACAGGCATCGGCATCGCCTATAGCGAACAAGAGCGCGTCTTTGAACGATTCTACCGCGTGGACACCGCACGGTCGCGTGAGAGTGGCGGCACGGGATTGGGTCTCTCGCTCGTGCGTCATGCCGCCGAGCGAGCGGGTGGTACGGTGGAGTTGACGAGTGAGCTGGGACAGGGAAGTACCTTTGAGGTTCGACTCCCGTTGGCGTAGGCCACGAAGGTTGCTACAGAATGCGCAGTAGCGCCTCAACGTCCTCCTCGCGGGTAGCCCAGCTTGTCGCAAGGCGCACGACGGTGTGCCCGTCTTTCCGCCGCTTCCAGAAGCTCATCTCCACATCCTGCGACAGTGCCGAGAATCGTGCGGCGTCGAGCGCCACAAAGACCTGGTTCGTCGGGGCCTCGATGGGCAACTCATAGCCGAGGACGCGAAGCGTATGGCGAATGCGGTCTGCAGCACGCACGGAATCACGCCCGATGCGCTCGTACAGCCCGTCACGAAACAGCTCCTCGAACTGTACGCCACACACGCGTCCCTTTGCCAAAAGCGCTCCATGCTGCTTGACCATGCTAAAGAAGTGCGGTACCGCGTCGTGCCTAGGAAACACGACCGCCTCACCGAGCAGGCAGCCGCATTTGGTGCCACCGATATAGAAAGCGTCGGCGAGTCGGGCAAGGTCGGCAAGCGTGAGGTCATTCGCATCGCTGGCGAGCGCGTAGGCGAGGCGTGCGCCGTCTACGTAGAGCGAAGCCCCGTGGTCATGACATATCTGAGAGAGGGTCTCGAGCTCGTTTCGTGTGTAGATCGTGCCGTATTCGGTGGGTTGCGACAGGTAGAGTAGGGCAGGCTGCACCATGTGGTCGCGGTTGTCGTCCGTCTCCCAAGCATCGAGGTACGTGGCAACCGTCTGTGCCGACACTTTGCCCGCCTCCTGGGGGAGCTCGATGACCTTGTGTCCGCCGTGTTCGATGGCGCCGGCTTC
>CACXDP010000279.1 GCA_902766445.1 uncultured Coriobacteriaceae bacterium | reverse complement strand
TTCGATGCATTCACAATGCAGAGCGTCGGCATACCGTTGACGGACCACTATAATATGTCGAAAGGTAAGTCATTAACCGCGTTTGTAAACGAGGCCGAAGATCGGCTCGTGGTCAAGTTGTTGGATGACCTTCTGTCCTACTACGAGCTCCACTATCAGCCAGAGATTGAGGGTAATTCCGCGAACGCCTACGGATATGGTGTCCACGTGGATTATGCCGCGATGTACAGGAAGTGTCGCAAGTACATAGACCGTTGTACAGCAGGCGGTGCATACGTCACGCTGCAAAAGGAATCTTTAGCCCAGCGGTTCACCAGTAACTACATGCACAACCAGATAGATATACTATTCGAGATGCGCACAAACAACCCGACCGAGGCCATAGGCAAGGCGAAAGAACTGATAGAGAACTGCTGCAAGACGATACTCGAGGGTTGCGGCATGGAATACGGCAAGGACTGGACCGTTGCGCAGCTTACGAAGAACACCATGAAGCTACTGCGAGTCACTGCCGAGGACATCAACGAGGGCACACCCGCTGGAGACAAGGTCAAGGCAATACTCGGAAGTCTCCAAGGAATCGCCAGTAGCGTGGCGGAGCTAAGGAACACTTACGGTGCAGGGCATGGAAAAAGCGATTCTTACACAGGACTTTCAGTAAGGCACGCCAAGCTTGCCGTTGGAAGCAGCGTCACGCTCGTCGAATACCTCTGGGACGCATATGAGTGGAGAGAGAAGACCGGAACCCTTCGCTGCGTA
This sequence comes from uncultured Coriobacteriaceae bacterium, assembly GCA_902766445.1. Taxonomy (GTDB): domain Bacteria; phylum Actinomycetota; class Coriobacteriia; order Coriobacteriales; family Atopobiaceae; genus RUG440. The sequence goes on along the minus strand of CACXDP010000279.1, from coordinate 6,746 downwards.
TCTTATGCTTAATAGTCGCAGCAGCAGTCTCTATCATTTTTCGATGATTAATCTTTCATTCTGAGACGGCGAGAGGTTCTGAGGACCACCACTAACCCATCCACACGTCACATAAATACACCTCTGATTGTATCGATAGAGCGGTCGTTGCCACCAAGCGTAAGAAGTCGGAGATTATAGAGTGGCCCGACCGACACGAAACACGCAACGTTATACGAGGTATACTGCGGGAGATGACAAGGTGGGAGAATCAGGCGTCTCAACTTTGCGTTTGTGAACTTACCGTAGATCTAATCATCTCAGGAAAGGTCTAGTGAGCTTCAGCGGAGCGCTCAATCTAGGTCAAGCAGTTTCCCTAGATACCCCTCCATAATTGTCGCCGACGCACCGACCAGGATTCCATCACGCATGTTGCGGCGTTTCTTCGATCCGTGAAACAGATTACAACGCACCTGGTAAATCGTGAGAAGAAGATCTGCTATTGGGTCTTCGCTTGTACCCTCCCTTAGACGACGATTCAAGTAACTGTTTGTCGCACGCACGGTAGTTCTTTCCATGCGCATGACTGGTTCACGTACTAGGTCTTCGTATGCCTGTGTTCCAAAGGCATTGTATTTGGATAGTCTGTCATGGTGCTTTTTACAATACTCAGGGATCTTCCACTTATCCCCATCTCCTTCAATCTCGCTATAAAGCCAGTTGAATGCTATCCAATACATAACAAACCGTACTGTCGGATCTTTGCTATTGCGACCGTACTCATACCATTCGCTAGCATACTCAATTGCTTCTCTCATTTCGTGCATGAGTGTCCTGCCTTTCAAAGAAAGATTTATATTAGATCCTCAAGTCTCACCTGTTACTTGTGCTTACCATCATATGCTTTCCGCCCGCATCATTAGGTACATGCAACAAGGACTGTTAGCGGGAAGGAATGTGACGTACTTCAAGCCCACCTCCCAGCGGTACTACCTCTTCGCCATCCAGCCCCGGCACAGCTCAATCATCAAGAGCGCCGTGGACGAGATGCTCGCGACCAGCTGGGGTGAGCACTTCTGCCTGCTTCGAGATTGAACAAGTAAAGACAGGCGAGACAGTGTCTGAACAAATAACGAGCGTGCGTTTCCTACTAGGTGGTGCGTCCTCAGGTTTCGCCATCGGATATCCACTTGCTCTCCCGGGACAAAAGAGTCGGCACTGGCAGATCACTTATCAAGGTCCCGCCCCCACAGCCAGCCTCCCAAGTACGCACGGAGCGTATCTCATCCATTAGCTGAATCACAGCAATCATTTGAGTGATATGCTGAAGCGCAGTGGGTAGAGCCAAGATGTCGCATGGATGCGCGGACTTGATTGGTCCTCCCCTATCGCCAGTCATTCCTAAAGCGGCAGATGCTGGCACGATTTTCTTAGGAGGAAGCCATGACTAATCGAGTTCTAATCTCAATCAAGCCATTCTATGCCGAGGCGATACTTAATGGGTTGAAGCTGTATGAATACCGTCGTAGGGTTTTTTCAAGGAAGGACATCCGTACGTTAGTAGTCTATGAGACCTTTCCCAAATGCATGGTCGTGGGCGAGGTAGAGTTCCTCGGAATCCTCAGCGGAACACCTCAAGACATATGGGGACAAACCAGCGACTACGGATGTGTCACCCACGATAGCTTCATGGCCTATTTTGATGGCCGTACTGTTGCGCATGCTCTGCGACTTGGAAAGGCTACTCGATATTCAAATCCCACCCCCCTTTCGTTGTACAATGCTGCCATAAAACGACCGCCCCAGTCATATCAGTATCTTTATTAGAAATCCCTTGCGTACCACAGGTAGAAGGGGGACGAGATGGAGAGTTTCGCTTTTTGGTGTACCAGACGCAACAACTCCGCAAATACACCTAGCATAGATGTCGTCGCCAATTTCAACCTTTGGATGCCCAACGTGGGCAAAGGGAATCCGGTGCTCGATGTTGGGTTTAAGATTTCGCATGTATCCTACGAAAGCCAGAAGCAAGAAGCAATGCGTGAAGAACGGGCTAGTACTATTTGCGGTCTTATAGAAGCCATCTCCTTCTACTGCCCTTTCCAAGTTGATTCTTCAGAAGTTGAGGATCTTTCCAACGTCATGAAGAAGCCCGAAGTCGCCGGCGCCATCTTTAATGAGAATTGCACGGTCGAAGCAAACGACAGTTATCTCTATGATGTCATTAAACCAGAACGTGATGGACCCGATGCCAGATTCTATCTCTGCAACTGCAATAGCGAGAAGCCCGCTTGTCACCCGCGAAGCAAAGGTACGGAGATTAGAATTAGACTGAATCAGGAGAATGCAGACGATATCCCTATCTACGTCCGCTTCCGTATCGACTCGCCCGGACTTAGGAACATAACTATTCACTCGAAGGCCAAGGATCGACTCCTAACTAGCGCTTTCACGAAGGAAGACGTTATTGATTTCCGCTTCAATGACTACAGGACTATGGATGCAGAGCTTGTGCGCATCATTGATGGCATTGCGAAGGAAAATGTAACCATAGAACATATGCAGGTACATTTTCTTCTAATGACAAAAGCTATAGTTGATGTGAAGCATTGGTCAGAGTTGAAAGAGGTTAGGCCGCTCGAAAGGCACATATGGAGTAGCTATCTTCCCGCCTCTATCACCCTATCCGCCAGTGATACTCGCCCTGAAAACACTGAGGTTGCGTGGCATTGGAAATCGACTAAAGACACTGCTGTCGACGGGTATAAACTATATCTTTTACTGCAGTCCCACGTCAGCAATTTTAAAACAATAATTATGTATTTGCTTATACTCCTTATTATTACGATCGTCTTCGATGCAATAAGTGAACACGTTCGCAGCTTACTATCTGACAAATGCCGCTGCCAGCCGACGCCAGTTTCGCGTCTCTCATCGTGTATGGTGTTTTCAGTCCTACGCTTATGGAAAAATGTATGAGGCGGGGGGTGTATGTAAATGGTCCGTTGTATTGATTTCGCCAATAAAAAAGAATTACGCACAGTGGATTGGTATACGCAGCTTTATGCTCACGCTGTATGTGCTGAATATTACCCGGAATTCGACGTCTGGTATAATAGCAAGATAGTTGGACATATTGGCCTAGATAGAGTGTTGATTTGCGCCACTATCAATGCAAGCGACAATGACAGAGTTACGTTATTTAGGAATGCACTTCCCAGCCTTGGCAGTGCTAAGATTGTTGTGGGAATCGCCATCCTTAAGAATACTCTTGCAGAAAAGAAGATATGTACGCTTCGGGTTAATGAGGCATTTAGGGGAAAGGGAATAGGAAGTTGCTTGATTGAGCAGGCATTCGAGGAACTTGAGACCGACAAACCCCTCATGACTGTTCCAGAGGAAACTTTGGGACAGTTTGGCAATTTGTTACGTCGCTATGACTTTAGGTGCAACGAGGAGTCAGTTGGCATGTATCGCCATGGCTTCGCTGAATATCTCTTTAACCTAGAGTATCAGCTCTGCTGTTATGACGAGTCATGTACCGATATCAAGACAAAAGATTTACTCCTGGTGTGATGCCCTAGCCTTCGACCACATTCGGCAGAGGCAATGCACCTAAGATGAACATTTAGCCCAGTCTACAAATCGTGCGGAGGCACGCTCATACTGAATAACGACACCGACGTAATCGCGTTTTACCTCGAGCAATGGGTTCTGTGATACCTCTGCACAGAAATGAGACCATGGCCCACCCAAACCACCGTAAACCTATTTGCCACGTATTCCGCTCGTCTGGATAACGGACTTGAGCACATATGGATAGATTGTGTCGGAAATGCCGGTGCAAGAGGAAGATCCACACAGAGACTGCCGTTTGAAATGAGCGTGGCCACCGTCTGGAGTCTGAAATCACGACAAAACAAGCATTTGAGAAAGGCAATGACCGCAACATGGACAACAGTCCGCATCAGAGCAACCCTGCGCTCTCCTCGAGCCTGTCTGTGATCGCTCCAAACTCCTGCCCGAGGTCGAGCGTCCAAAGGTAGAAGTCGCGTCCGGTCTCGTTCCAGTGCGACTGACGGTCCTCCTCCCGAGCGGTAAGCGCATACAGCAGCATGCCCGCTACGGGTCTGCCCGAAGCATACTCCTCGTGAAGGACATAGGAGAAGATCTGGTTCATGTTGGCAGGCGAGGCAATCTCGCGCTCGTGATGGGTCTTGAGAATGCGCCCGTAGCACTTACAATCGACGATGAGCGTGGCATCCTCGCCGACAAGTGTGATGTCCGTGTAGAGCCTCGGAAGAAATCCGGGGGCCTCACCAGCGACAGAACGTTTCACTTCCTTGGCCGACGGTCGCAGCTCAGGATGATGCCTTTCGAACCATGCCAGGACGAACGCTTCGTAGAGCGCGAAGAGTCTCTGTGAGTCTTTGAAGGCCGCCAGCTTTGTTTCGCCTTCGTCTTGCGTGAGCAGCATGGACTCCACGACCATGTAGCACACCTCCTCGACCTTGCGCTCCATCTTGCCGTACTCCATCGGGTACTTGCGCTCGAGCAGCCAAGCCGCGGCCGTCTAGTACTGCGCCCGGCTCATCAGCGCGTCTTTGATGGTCGTGAGCGGGGACTTCTTGTAGCGCGCCTCAGCCTTTTCAACTCTTCGTATAACGCGCGCCTTACCCTGCCCTTGGCGTCCTCGCCCTCCTTGAGCCAGTGGTAGAAGGTGGAGGGGTGCACACCGATGGCCGCGATGATGTCCGCGTCGCACAGGCTGTCCCTCTTGAGTTCCACGATCTAGTCCACGAGCTTGCGTGACAGTTTCAGCTTTGTAGGCATGTCAGCCACCTCCTCAAGGTTGCATGATGCCCGTGCGTCACAAACTGGCCTGTAGAATGGTTACAAGGCGGGAAGGGGTGGTGCCATGGCAGTGATAGTCGAGGCCGATGTGATGGAAGTTGCGAACAGAGGCAAGGTGTGCATCGCCACCCTTGATGCATACCCGCTGGACCTTCGCGTGGGCTGCGTGATCGGCGGGATCCATTTCGCGATCTCGCCAGTGCACATGCACTGGATGAAACCGGACGATGCCAAACCAATCATCGGCTTGGCCCTCGAAGGGCGCAACCTGTCCGCCGATTGGTTCGTGGGCAGGCAAGTCACGCCAACCTAGCGATTGCTCTCGCGCCTGGTCTTGAGCCCGTGCTTCCTACACAGGCGGCTTTTCCGCTTGCGTATGCGATCGCGCTCGCGGCGGATGGCGCTGACCTCCGCCTCGCCGTCCTTCTCCTCGACCTCGCGACGCAAGATCTCGATGAAGGCCACCTCCTCACCAATGTGCATTCGCTCGGTATATGAGGGCAGGGTTCCGTCTGCCAGTTTGGCCTAGTGCCCACCATTCCGCAGTCAGGACGCACGAGGGGCGGCGTGAATGTCTCGACGGCAACCACAGAGGCCATCCCCTCAGGCGCTTCTCTGTCTCGAAGAATATAATCTAAGCAACAGCACCCGTACATTGCATCAAAACACGAGGGAGCATCAACCATGCAGAACAGGTACACGGGAGACATCGGGGACTTCAGCAAGCTCGGGCTGCTGCGGGTGCTACATGCCGCGGGGCTGTCCATCGGCCTCAACTGGTACCTCACCCCGGACGAGACGCACAACAATGACGGCGGCCACACTAAGTACCTCACACAGGAGGAGTTCCTCATGTGCGATCGACCCCTCGCACTAGAGCTGAAGGGTATCCTCGACAGCGGGAAAAGAGAAGTGCGCCTGCTGGAGAGCGACGACATCCTGGAGGCGACGTTCTTCTCGGAGTGCCTCGACTTCACGGGCATGCGGAAGGCGGAGAGAGCGGAGTTCCGGAAGGCGTGGTACGGCCGGTCCCTCGCCAAGCTGTCTGGCCGGAACGTCGTCCTCGTCGACCCGGACAACGGCCTCGTCGTGCGCACAGCCGCCGGGAGGCCGAAGGAGAACAAGTACGTGCTCCCCGAGGAGCTCGCCGGCAACTACGCCCGGGGCTCCAGCGTGATCTACTACCAGCACAAGGCGAGGCGGAAAGACGAGTTCTATGCCAGGCAGCACCGCGAGCTGGTGCACGGCTCACTCTTCCCGGGCGCGGAGGGGCTTGCGCTCAAGTTCAGGCCCACGTCCCAGCGGTACTACCTCTTCGTCATCCAGCCCCGGCACAAGTCAATCATCAAGGCCGCCGTGGACGAGATGCTCTCGACCAGCTGGGGCGAGCACTTCTGCCTGCTGCAAGAAGGCGACTGGGCTCCGTCCGGCGTAGAATAGCCAGAGACACCGCCACACGAAAGGCACCCACCATGAACGTCGAGCGCGCAACCACCGACGACATCCCCGAGCTCGTGGAGCTCCGGCTCGCCTACCTCACGGAGGACAGCGGCCCCTTGGACCGTGACATGGCCGACTCCATCGCCAGGGACCTCCCGGGCTACTACCGGGAGCGCCTGGGGAGGGACCTCATCGTCTACGTGGTCCGCGAGGGAGGCGCCATCGCCTCCTGCGCCTTCCTCCTCGTCGTCCGCAAGCCCATGAGCCCCGCCTTCCCCACGGGCAGGACGGGAACCGTGCTCAACGTGTACACCCGCCCGGCATGGCGGAGGCGGGGCATGGCGAGGGCGCTGATGGAGGCGATGCTCGGCGACGCGCGGGAGATGGGCCTCTCCGTGGTGGAGCTCAAGGCCACCGACGACGGCCACCCCCTCTACCTCAAGGTCGGGTTTGTCGACGACGCGTCCAAGTAC
>CACXDP010000278.1 GCA_902766445.1 uncultured Coriobacteriaceae bacterium | reverse complement strand
TCGCAGGCCTCGAAGTCAGAACGAGAGAGGTTGACCGATGCCGGAACCACATATATGCCCGCCTCTTCCAGCTGCTTCATCTTTGCCAGCGTCTGCTCCAGCACGCAGAGATCCAGCTTGTAGATGAGCTTGGCGTCCTCAAGCGCGGGAATGAACTCCGCCGGGGATAGGAGGCCTCGTTTGGGGTCGCGCCAACGTGCAAGCGCTTCCTCATCACACACCTTGCCGTTCGCGGCCCGCACGATGGGCTGGTAGTTTACCTCAATCCAACCTTCCTTGATGGCGCGGTCAAGGTTGTCAGTGATGTAGTGACGCTGCTCTTCTTGGCGCAGCATCGACTCGTCAAAGATAACGTACCCCGAGCGATAGGCCGTACCCACCGCCTTGTTTGCCGCCTTGGCTCTGTCGCAGGCAACGCTCACGTCAACGCGGCCCATGGTGCTGGGATAGACGCCAACGTGCAGCGGAAGATTCAGTCCGTCATTGAGGTCCTCCGCATCCGCAAACAATGCCTCTAAGTTCGCGTCTAGGCCCTCCACGTACGTGGAGACCACGAAATGGTCCTGCCCGAAGCGACCGCACCTCTCTTTCCCGAAATGAGCCACCAGAAGGATGGAGACCGATTTGAGGAGCTTGTCACCCTCGGCAAAGCCGTGGCGCTGGTTGAAGTACCTCATTCCGGCCATGTCGATGTACAGGATGGCGGGGTGCTTGCCCTCTGAAGCCCTGCGATCGTAGCTGGCTCTCGCTTCTTCAAAGAAACAGCTCATATTTGCCAGGCCCGTCAGCGGGTCATAGCGGTTCGCCTTGAGCAGGGACTTCACATGACGCGCCTCCGCTCGCGAGAAGCTCTCAGCCACTATGATGGCAAGAGCGGCTATGACGAAAGTCGTGCCTGCATTGGCAACGATAATGCGAATGATTCGCGCTACGCGCTCCTCGTACCAGCTCGCCACGTAATCAACGCCCACAACGGCAGCTACGTCGCCCCGTGAGTCAATGACTGGCGCGTATGCACTGTAGAACCTACCCCAACGGTCCTCGTAGGCCACGAGGTCCACGGACGCAACGCCATGTCCCGCTTGGTCAAGCGCGTCAGTAAACGCCGCCTCCTCACCAAAGAAAGCGGGATCTACGGCAGGATCCACCGTGTACACGAAGGTGTCCTCGTCAACCTGCTGCAGGCAATAGATGTAGCTTAGCTCAGTACTCTCCTGAAACGCTCGCAACGTGTCCATGGCACGCTCATATGGCGGAGTGCCGACGCTTTCGGCAGTGATGTCTTTGAGCGAGTCTCCATCGAGAAGCTGCGCGGCGGTGCATGCCGCATCGAGCATCCTGGCCCTCACCTGTTCGCCCACCGCCTGTTCGGCATGCTTCAGAAGCGTCGTGCTTAGAACGATAATGACAACAAGCAGCGAGGCTACGACAATCGCAAGCAAACGAAAGGGTATGCCGTCTCTGCGCCTCGCCATAGTCGCCCATCGCCTCTCACACAAAGAATGGCCACTCGGCAGCAGCAAGGGACTCAATAGCCGCCTGCACCGCCTCGTCCTCACAGCGACCGATATGCCAACGCGCCGCAACCATCACCTCGGGCACCGCGCCTGCCACGGCGACACCGTTGGGCACGTGTCCTACCAGCTCAACGTCATTGCCCCCGTCCCCAAAGGTCACCACCTGCTCGAGTGTGATGCCGAGCGCATCGCAGAGTATATCGATGCCGGTAGCCTTGCTATATCCCGGAGGCGACATGTTCAGAAAGCCCGCCATGGGCACGTTGAAGTCCAGCTCACTCACCTCACGCGACAACTGGTCATGAAGCGCGTGAGTCGCGGCGAGATCGCCCGAGGTAAAGACGTTCATCTTGAAGATGGGAATGTCAGGAATGCCATCCGCATCGATGGCTTGCCTCGCATAGACAGGAAAGGTCAGCGCCAAGTCCTCTCGCGCACCCTCCACCAGCAACGGAGTGCCACCGTCAAACACGATGGCCCCCACGCCCGGAAGGTCGTGAATTGCCTCGGCAACATGCAACATCGCTGAACGAGGCAGGAGCTCCTCATGGATGAGCTCGCCGTCCAAGTAGACCTGCATGCCGTTGGTACCAAGCGCCGTCGCCACGCAAGCGGCATCCCCACCAAAGGTCGGCACCACATGTGAGATACCCCTGCCACTCGCCGGCCCCACGCGAATGCCCGCGTCCAAAGCAGCATGAAAGGCCTCAAGCGTACGACGCGAAAGCACGTGTTGTCCATACGGCAGCAAGGTGCCGTCGATGTCCGACAGGATGAGCTTGATGTCATGCGGCAGGAACACGATGACTCCTCGCATAGAAGGGACGCATTGGTATTCTAGCGCTCTTTTCCATCAAAGGGTATACGAAAAAGGAGTGAAGGGGACGCGTGCGGACAAACTCCCCCGTCCCCTTTGTCCGCGCGCGTCCCCCTTGTCCCACTACACTATGCAGGTCTTGCGCTCCACGGCGGGGAAGCTCTGCATGGCACCAGTCGGACAAGCTGCGACGCACTTGAGGCAGCTCGCGCAGAAGGTCGCGGCGTCCTCGGGCACCATCGGGTTGACCTCGGTGGCAAAGCCACGATTGTAGAGGCCGAGGAAGGTCTTGCCCACGACTTGATCGCAGGTACGGTAGCACAGACCACAGAGCACGCACTTGTCCGGGTCATGAACAATAACCTCGCGCACCACGGGCACGTCATCGCGATCACGCTTCTCGGCACCGAAGCGCTCTGGCTTCACGTCGAACCAATTCGCGAAGCGAATGAGGCGGCAGTCGTAGTAGTCATGGCAACCGCACTCCAGGCAGCGCGATGCCTCGCGCAGCGCCTGTTCCTCGGTAAAGCCGAAGTAGATGGGCTCGAAGTTGTCGCGGCGCTGCTCGGGAGTGAGGCCGGGCATCTTCTCGCGGTTCTGCTTGGGCTCGTCCTCGAAGTCCTCAGGAGTCTTCTCCTGCGTCACGAAATAGGGCACGTGCGCGCGGACCTCGTCGCCCTCAAGGTAGTTGTTGATGCAGAGGGCGGCCTTCTGCGCCTCGGCGATTGCCTGGATGGCGATGCCGGCACCGCGGTTGGTCACGTCGCCTGCCGCAAAGACGTTGTCGTAGGCGG
>CACXDP010000277.1 GCA_902766445.1 uncultured Coriobacteriaceae bacterium | reverse complement strand
GCCCAAAGAAAGGCAACGACATGGCTCAGCAAAAGCAAGACTATCAGCGCCAGCCGCGTCGCAAGTATTGCCAGTTCTGCAAGGAGGGCGTCGAGTTCATCGACTACAAGGACGTCCAACTCCTTCGCAAGTACACCACCGACCGCGGTAAGATTAAGCCGCGCCGCGTGACTGGCACCTGCACGCAGCACCAGCACGACATCGCGAACGCCATCAAGCGTGCGCGCGAGATGGCCCTCATCCCCTACGTCGTCCCCGTGGTCTCCAGCCGCGGTGGCCGTGGGCGTGGCTAGGACCTGGAAAGGAGACACAGCATGAAGGTAATCCTTCTGGGAGAGCTGCGTGGCAAGGGCGGCGAGGGTGACGTCGTAGACGTGGCTCAGGGCTTCGCCGAGAATTTCCTCTACCCAAACAAGATCGCCATCCCCGCCACCAAGGGCAACCTCAAGCAGCTTGAGGAGCGTCGTCACAACATCGCAAAGCGCGAAGAGAAGCGTTTGGCAGATGCTGCCGCGCTCAAGGAGCTTCTCGAGGGTAAGGCTGTGGCCGTCGACGCACGTGTCGGCGAGGAGGGCCAGCTCTTTGGTTCCGTCACCAGCGCCATGATCGCAGACGCCATTCAGCAGCAGCTCGGAGTCGAGATCGATCGCAAGCGCATCGCACGCAGCCACACTATCAAGAACGCCGGCCGTCATGAGGTCGAGGTCGACCTGTACCGCGACATCAACGCCACCGTTGCCGTCCTCGTGGGCGTCACGGAGGAGGATTTGGCCGAAGCCGAGCCTGTGGCTGAGGCCGAGGCTGAGGAAGTCGCCGAGGAGGCTACCGAGGAGTAGCCGCTCGCAAACAATCTCAGACTTTGTTTGACCTGGGCTCTCTTGGCATCGTTCGAGGGAGCCCACTGCTTTGTGCCACCATCCAATCCGAGGAGCGCCAAATGTCAGACGCCATGACCATAGAGCTGAACCCCACACGCGCAACGCTCAACCAGCACGGTTCGATGCCACATGACCTCAAGGCCGAACAATCGGTGCTCTCTGCGATGCTTCGTTCGAGCGAGGCGTTCCAGGAGTGTCTGCTCGAAGTCGCCAGGGATGACTTCTATCAGCCGGCGAATCGTACGATTTACGATGCAATGCGGCACCTGTTTGACAACAACCGTCCCGTGGATCCGGTTTCGCTGGCTGACGTGTTGCGCAGCGAGGGGGAGCTAGAGCGAGTGGGTGGCATGTCTTACCTGCTTGACTTGGCAGCAGACCCTTTCGCACTTGCAAGCTGGCGGCATCATGCCGAGATTCTGCGTCGCAATGCCACGCTTCGGCAGATGATTGCGGCATCAGCTCAGATATCGGCGCTTGCATTCGACGCCCCAGAAGACACTAAGGAGGTTGTCGACCAAGCCGAACGCATGCTCCTCTCGGTGACAGACCGCAGTGTTCGGTCGAGCTACTCGACGCTCGAAGAGATTATGGAGCGGCTCTACAACGAGCTCGGAGAGCAGGCGGCAAACCAGAGCGACACAATGGGGGTCGAAACAGGCTACCCCGGTCTCGACTCGCGCCTGCTCGGCCTTCGTGGGGGACAGATGATCGTTATCGGCGCGCGACCTGGCGTGGGAAAGACCTCGTTTTGCTTGAATTTCGCGGTGAATGCTGCTGAGGCAGGAGCTACGGTGGCATTCTTCTCGCTTGAGATGAGCGAAGTGGAAATCGCACAGCGTCTCTTGTCGGCACGTTCGATGATTCCGCTTACGGACATCCGCTCGGCAAATATTCGTGACAATCAATGGCCCCAGATTCTCGAGGCCACAGAGGATTTACGGCAGCTCGACATTCTCGTCGACGACACCCCGGGTACTACGGTAACGGAGATTCGTGCCAAAGCGCGTCGTATGCTGCATGGCAAGCAAAACGGTGTCGTGATTATCGACTACCTGCAGCTGCTTTCGACGCCGCCGGGTGTGGGACGCAACGACAATCGTGCCACGATCGTTGGTGACATGAGTCGTGGCATCAAGATCATGGCTAAGGACCTCGATGTCCCGGTGGTCGCCCTGAGCCAGCTCAACCGTGTGGTCGAAGGTCGTACGGGCAAGCGCCCGCAACTTAGCGACTTGCGCGAGTCCGGAGCTATCGAGCAGGACGCCGACATTGTCATCCTGCTCGATCGTTCGATGACGCCCGAAGAGGCTGGGCGAGAAGATCGACCCGACGAGGGCATTACGCGCTTCATCATCGCAAAGAACCGCTCCGGCCCGCTCGGCGAGGTGGACATGCACTTCGAGGGCACCACAATCAAGTTCTACGAACTCGATCGCTTCCACGATGTGTAGGGGTACTGGGACTGTCCCCCCAGTACCCCTACACGTTAGTGCCAGTAGCGGTCGATGGTCTGCTCGCGGTCCGGGCCGACGGTGATGATGCTCACGCGCACTCCGGCGAGCTGCTCTAGGAAATCGATGTAGTCCTTGGCCTCGCGCGGCAGCTTGTAGAAGTCACGCACGCCCGTGATGTCGCACTTCCAGCCAGGCAGCGTCTCGTAGACCGGCTTCGCATGGTAAAAGACGCTCTGGTGCTCAGGCACTGTGGTGTAGCGCACGCCGTTGCACTCGTAGGCGACACAGACCTTGATCTCGTCGAGGCAACCGAGTACGTCAAGCTTGGTGATGGCGAGGTCGGTGAGGCCGTTGACACGTGCGGCGTAATTCACGACGACGGCGTCATACCATCCGCAACGACGCTTGCGCCCAGTGGTCACGCCATACTCGTGGCCGACCTCGCCGAGCTTGTCGCCCACCTCGTCAAAGAGCTCGGTTGGGAAGGGGCCAGAACCAACGCGCGTGAGGTAGGCCTTGGCGATGCCGAGCACGCGCTGGATGTGAACGGGACCGACGCCGGAACCCGTCACCGCGCCGCCAGCGGTGCAGTTCGAGCTCGTCACGAAAGGATAGGTGCCGTGGTCGATGTCGAGCATCGTGGCCTGTGCTCCCTCAAAGAGGATGTTCTTGCGCTCGTC
>CACXDP010000276.1 GCA_902766445.1 uncultured Coriobacteriaceae bacterium | reverse complement strand
GTGCATGGCTGGCGATGAGCGCGTCGAACGCTGGCTGGAACTCCTCGGTCTGCGAGAAGAGCACGATGCCCGAGGTGTCCACATCCAAGCGGTTGAGCGGCTGAACGACGGGGACAAACGACCAGCCCCGCTCTACCGCCGCTCGCGCAACCTCAGCCTGCACACGGGCCATGAGGGTATCGGCTCCCGTACCGTCGCCATGTACTAACAACCCTACAGGCTTGTTTGCTGCCAAGGCAAAGCGATCATGCCACAACAGCTCGACGGGTTCCTCGCTTAAGGGTCCCGAGGCACGTGTTTCTTGTAGGCGAAGTGCTACGTCTTCTCCGGCATGCAGTGGCGACTGGCCCACGAGAGCTTCCCCATCTTGCGCCCTCGCAAGCATACCCTCGGCAAAGACACGCCGCTGGATGCGTTTCGACAACCCGAGACCGTCGCAGAGCATCTGGGCGGAGATGTCATGGAGCACACGCAAGCTCACGCAGTCCGTGCTCGCGCTCACGACACCATACGGTTTGTCTTGACTGAGCATCGGCGCGCTCCCTACCAAGCCCTCAGCTCTATCCTCTCGAGCGCCTCATAGTGAGGACGCTCGCCCGAGAGATCAGACTCAAAGAGCGTAATGGTGCGTATCTCTCCCCTTCCCACGCATGGCATAGGCAGCGCGCCATATGAGACATCGGCTTGGCGCATGAGCGTCACATGGGGAATGAATCCCTGTTCATCGATGGCGTACCCGCCACCCCTGAGAGAAGCGCGGACGTCAGCAGCCAAATCAGCCCACTCATCACGTCCCTCGTCGAAGCCCTGCCACAGAATCCCTGATGAGGGGTGGCCAAAGATTCCCAGCTCGGCAAGCGTGGTCAAGAAGGGGCTGTGGCCTTGGCTGGCCTCGGCGACCAGGCTCGCCAAATCGTTGACGCAGGATGCCCTTACCGAGCCGAGAAAAGCAAGCGTCACATGGAAGGAGTCCGTTCCCACGAAGCGCCCCCGCACGCAGCCACGAAGCCGAGCCGAGGTCTCGGCCAATGCCTCGCTCAGCGTGTCGGGGAGCTCTGCTGCCACAAAGAGACGCATGGTCAATTGAGCCGTTCAGCCACGCTCGAGGAGAGATTCCCGAGCGGCACCTGCACCTGTTCGTGAGAGGACATGTCCCGCAGGGTTGCAACACCCGCAGCTACCTCGTCAGGCCCAAGCACCACGCAAAGACGAGCGCCAAACTTGTCCGCCTGCTTGAACTGACTCTTGAGCGAACGACCCTGGTAGTCGGCCTCAGTGCGAATGCCCGCCTCACGAAGAGCAAGCACCGCAGAGAAGACCGCCTCTCGCTGGTCGGGTGTGCAGGCCACGTACACACACTCGGGCTCTTCGCCACCAAGTTCGACACCCTGCCCTTGCAAAGCCAGCGCAATGCGTTCGAAGCCGACGGCAAAGCCCAGGCCCGGCGTCGGCTTGCCACCTTCAAGCTCCATGAGGCCATCGTAGCGACCGCCACCTCCTATGGCACCAACGCCTGAGCCTTCGACCTCCACCTCAAAGACGGTGCGCGTGTAGTAGTCGAGTCCTCGCACGAGCGTCGGGTCCTCCACGTAAGAGATGCCCGCCTCGTCGAGGTAGCGCTTGACCTGCGCGTAATGCGCGGCACAATCGTCACAGAGGTTATCCGGCGCGAGGGGGGCATCGGCCATTACCTCGCGGCAGTGGGCATTCTTGCAGTCAAAGGCGCGAAGGGGGTTGAGCTCGGCGCGCTCTAGGCAGTCGGCACACATCTCCTCGGCGTGGTCGAGGATGAAGGAGCGAACCTTCTCGCGGTAGGCGGGACGACAAGCGGCATCACCCATGGAGTTAATCGAGAGGCTCAACGACTCAGGTGCGAAGCCCAGGCGCTCGAAGTATCGCATGAGCATGATGATGCACTCGGCGTCGGACGCCGGGTCGGAAGCTCCCAACCACTCGACGCCCACCTGATGGAACTGACGCAAGCGACCCTTTTGTGGACGCTCCCCACGAAACATCGGACCCGCATACCAGAGCTTGACAGGCGCGCCACCTTGCGGGACGAAGTTGTTTTGTACGGCGGCACGTACGACGCCTGCCGTGCCCTCGGGACGCAAAGCCAGACGCTGCTTGGCCTTGAGGGCGTCTTCGCTTCCTCTGGCCAGGAGCTGATCGACCAATGCGCCAGAATACACGCGAAACATCTCCTTGCGCACCACATCGGTGGATTCGCCGATGCCGTGGACGAAGGTTGCGACCTGCTCGATGGCAGGCGTCTCGATGAGGTCGAATCCATAAGCGCCGAACGTATCGCGCGCCACGTCCTGCATGCGCTGCCACGCCCGCATGTAGCTGCCGTACAGATCCTCGGTTCCTTGAACCCGCTGTGCCATGATGTGCCTCTTTCGCTCGATTGCGTAGGCAAGTATAGCAAAATGGCTGGACAGCATGGCTCGACGACAGGGCACAGGAAAGGGAGAAGCCCCCAGTCACGGTGACAGGGGACTGTCCCCTTTGTACCCCTATAGCGCGGTTATTGCTCTGCGAGGGCCGCGCAAAGAAGGTCCTCGACGTCAGCACCGGGAGCGTCCACGCCCCAAGCCGACACGCAAGTCACCTGTGAGACGTGCCAAAAACGCAGCGCCAACGTGCGCACATACCCAAATGAATGGTCGTCGGCCGCTTCCACCTTCGCCCCACCCGCCGTCTGCACATAGGTGATTCTCTGCGCCTTTACCAGGCTGACATAGCCCCCCGTTTCGTCGATGTCAAAGGTAACGCCCTGACTGCAAACCAGCTCAAGATATGCGTGCAGCTTTGCGGGAAGCGAGTAGTTCCAGAACGGAGCAGCAATCAGCACCTCATCCGCCTGTGCAAACTGCTTGGCCAAGGCAAACATGGGATGTCCGTAGTCGGCATCTGCCACGGACCGGCTGTACTCGGCCAACGGGTTGGCGCCCAATGCGTCAAGCGGATTGACATCAAGCTCAGCGAGTGACAACTCCACGACTTCGCCCTCGTAGGCGCGCCGCTCCAACCACATGCGAGCCAGGCGTTCGGTACGCGACCCATCTCGCAGACAGGCGTTCACAAACAACAGCATTGGACCCTCTTCCTCTGACCACTTTCCCAGACCACTTTCCCAGACCACTTTCCCACAGTGGGATCATAGTCACAGCGGTGTCAAAGCAGTAACGCAATTCTGGCAAATGTCCACATTTAGCATGCTTCAGTGTCAGAAACACCTGCAGAAAGGAACGCAAATGCACAGCTTTAATATCCGCGTTGAATTCGCGAACCCGCTAAGCCTGCCCAAGGATGCGCCCAAGTCATTTAAGTACCCGTACTGGCGAAGGGGCGACAACGAGAAATATGACACGATTGAGATTGGATGCCAGCATATCACCGTGTCCGGAAGCAGGTCCACGCGCGCGAAGCCCGATGGCCCCTACTCGAACACCCTCATCTGCAGGGAACTCGAGAATGCGATGACTTACGTCAGTCTGCTTGGTGATAGTAAATCCCAGCCAACTGAGGTTTTCGTGAAAGAAAACGATACTTCCGCGGACAATATGACGCCCCCAAAGCGTACCCTCGATTCGTGGGGTCGGCACAAGCCCGCAACAGAACTCGGTACACATCACTTGTTACCTCTATTCGAGCGCGTGCGTACGACGCGGACCGAGGACGCCGACGAGCGGCAACGCACAGAGGATGTTCGCACTGCGCTTAAGTATCTGAGCCTCGGATTACGACAGGACATCCTTCCAGAAGAAAGCTTCAGGTATCTGTTTTCTGGTTTTAACAGGATGTATCAAGCCGTAACTGACATAAAAGATGATGCGCAAGCACTACGCACGTTCTTTAACTCCGGTCGCGAACTTACTCGGACGATGAAGGCATACCGCGAATTGGGTGGCATTAACTTTATACAATCCCTCAGGTGGTACACGTGTATCGAACGTGCGCGCTCACCTAAGCGTTTTGCCCAACTGGGAGATAAGCAGTGCATTGAAGCGATATTCGGTGCTTTGAAAGCAGCTGTGAAGCAATGGGACAAATCAAGAAGGAAGGAAATCATTGATGCGTTCAAGAACCGACGCGAAACGGCTCCAGAATACGACGAGATGCTACAGCTAGAGTTCCTGGTGAGGTGTTACATCTACCAACTCCGATGCCAGACGTTCCACGCCGACCGCGAACCTGTCGCATTCAGCTTGCGCGAATCGTCCGAGTTCTACGCGGAGTCTTGCATTCTGTTACAGTGCCTCATAGTGGATGCGCTCGACGAACTCAGCGCGGAATAGTCAAAGACTTCGCCAACAGATAGAACCCATGCTTGACGAGAGCAGCAAAGCACCCAGATGAAACCTCCTTTCATCTGGGTGCTTTGCTGCCGTGCAATGCCTACATCCGGTATCAGACTCTAGCGAACCACCTTCTTTGGAGCAGAACGAATGCGCTACAGACGAAGAGGAGCACGCCGAGCGCGTAGATACCGCGCGTACCGATACCACCGGTACTCGGAAGCTCAGCGCCAGCTATGTTGCCGATGGTGACGGTAGCCATAGTGGCTGGACTCGCACCGGAAGCCTCGGTCGCGGGCTCAAATGCCATTACGTTGCAGTCGGCATTCGTTGTCGCATTGTAAAGGTCAGAAGCACTTGCATTGCTCCAGTTCTTCGGAGCCTCGGTGCCCTTGTGCAGCATGATGGCCTTGCCGCCTGCTATCTTCATGTAGAAGGCGCTCTCTCCGACGTTGAGGTAACCAGTGGGCGTCTTGGTCTCCTTGACCTCGTACCAACCAGCTTCCACATCAGTAAACTCTGCGATGCCGTTCTGATCGACCGTAACCGTTCTCGTGGGGTACGGGTTGCCAGTTCCATCCAGCTTATTTGCGGGCGTGCCGTCGTTAAGGAGGGCTGCGTTCTCATCGATCCGGCGAAGCGTAAACTCGGCACCTGTCAATTTCGTGGCGTTGTGCTTGTCCGTCGAGCTATCGTCCACCCAGCTCAGACGGTCAACTTTCACTACTCGGAACTCAGACTTGGTGGGCGCATTGGCGATTATCGCACTGCTAAGCGTTCCTTGATTTCCCATCGACACGGCTTGAGTTTGGCCATCGTAATTGTGGTTATCCTGCGTAAGCGTAAACCCATACTCTTGCCCTGAAGCCACGTTTCCTGTTGATGCGCCATACGTAACCTTGTAGCCACCCATCTCGCCAAGATTCATCACCGGCTGATTGTTCTCGTCAATCTCGAACACGAAATAGGTAGTCCCATCGCGCTCGAAGTCGAGGTTATTGAATGTGACGGTGCCAGATCCTTCGGCGACATCAATCTCCAATACGCGGCCCTGTTGGAGTACGTAGTTGTCAGCGGAGTCGTAAGTAGGCATCACGCTGCTGCCCACGTACTTGAACAGACCGACACGGAACTTGCCGCTGGCGCTTGTGTCCTTCGTCTCACCAGGCCTGGCGAAATCGATCTCATCGCCCACATACTTCTCTACCTTGATCGAACCCTGCTCCTTAAGGGCGTTGGAGTAGGTCACGGAACCCTCGTTGTCCTCGTGATTGAGGAGGATGGCCTCATCGCCGCCGATAACGGTGTAGGTCTTGGAGCCTGCACCGAAGTCAAAGGCAGCGGTCTTACCAGTAATGGGTTGCCAATCGGGCGTCTCATTCGTGCCCTTGTTCTCCATCTCGAGCACGTGGTACGTGACGGGATCCGTATTGTGTTCGGTCGTCTCGTTCCCTCCTGCAGGAGTATAGGTGTAGTCGTATGCCCGTGTGTAGGGAAGGTTGGTGAAGAGCTCATTGCTTGCAGTGGCTTCGTTGCCAAACGTCAGGTCGCGAACAAGTGCCGTAGCTCCCTCTGCCTTCACGTCGAGAACAACCTCGTCGTCCTTCTCCATCACCGGTACGACCTGCGTTCCGTTGGCAAGCCTAATCGTGGTTATGCTGTTATCCGCCAGCTCATCCTTCATCGCGTCGCGGTACAGCCCGAACTTGAAGGACTTGCCGTTCATGGTCGTGTCGGGCGATCCGTTGTACGAAACCTTCTTGTTCACGGTAATAGAACCGGTCTCGGTCTTGTTGTTGGTAATTGTGAGCTCGGCATTACGCGGAGCCTTCTCTTCTTCGGTGCCTACAGCGATTTGCACGCCCTCGGTGCCATCGGTCTCGCTGTTGGTAATAATAACCTTATCAGAATTCTCGAAGTCTGCGACCTTGGTCCACTCTTTGTCCTCGCTCGTAACCTTGCCCGCACTATTGATGACCTTGACCTTTTGATACGTTCCCTCGCTCGTAACCATCGTCCGCGTCTCAGTTGTTATGCCGTTGTCGGTGCTCGTGGCGTAGGTATAGTACGTTCCCGTCTCTGTCACTTCCCACTTGTAACCAGCAATGGGCAGGCCATTCTCGGCGTTCTCATCCTGCTTGGATATCGGAGTGCCGGCACCCCATGCGTCATCTGCAACCTCATAGGCACGATAGCGCCCCGGAACATCCAATCCATCGAACACGACAGTCGCGGCAGAGCCCTTACCCATGGTGACGGTCTGTATCCAAGGCTTTTCCTCAGTAGTCGTGATTACGGTAGTTTCACCATTTTCAAGGCGCATCGTTTGCGTAGTCGAAACGTCGTGATAAAGAGGCAACCACTCGGTTCCGCTCCACTTTTCGATGCCGATCTTGAACGTCTTGCCCGCCGCAACGTCATCGTACTTCTCGCCGTTGAGAGTAACGTCCTTTGTCACGCGCAGCGTACCCTTCACCGGCGCGTACGTGTTGGTGAGTTTTATGACATCCTCAGCATCTTTCGGCGCATGGCCACTGCCACTCGTATCGCTCTTGTCGGCAACGAGCGTGTGGTTGGCGATAAGGGCCTTCGCGTTGAGCTCGGTTACGTCGTATATCTTGTCCATGACAAGGTCGTCGCTGAGCGTTCCCATGTGCGTCGGCGAGTCAACGATCTGGAACTCGCCGTTAGCGAAGTCTGCATAGGTCACGTAATCGTAGTCGTTCTTGAACGCCGTCTCCCACGCCTCGTAACGCGCGACGTAATCGTCGTACGTTTCGTTGGCTGCAACATCTGTCTCGGGAACCATCAGGTCCTGTCCCAGAACCGGTTCGTCAACCCACACAAGCTGGCTGGGATTGTTCTTGGGGTGCACCAAGTGCCATGTCCTACGAACAAGTTCCGTATCGTTATTGATCATGAACGAGTCAACGGTCGTGATGTCGTACTGGAGCTCCTTTTCGGCTGCCTCAAGCGCTGCTCGATGCTCCTGCGAGATGCTCGTAGCAGGCACGCCCGCAAACGTACTAAGCTCGATGCCATCGAACGTCTTCTTAATCTTGAGCTTACCGGTATAAACAGGCTTGTTCGTGACGACCCAATAGGTAATCTTATTCCCCGTGTTCGTTCCCGTTTGATAGTCCGGCCACTTCGTACCCTTGCTGTGGTCGGTCGGATCCTCATACTCCACCGCAAAGTCCTTGCGCTGCACGTTGTTCTCATCGGTGAACTTCTCAGCAACCTTGTAAATGAGTGTTCCGTCCGCCGTTGTATATGTATTGCCCGATATCGTAATCGAGGAGTCAAGTCCGGTCCACGTGTACTCCCAGTTGTTGCCATCGTCAAGCGTGATGGTCTTCAAGAAGCCCTCGTCCTTGGTCTCCACATCCCCGCTCTTGGTGTAGCGCGTAAGCTCCATCACGACGCCCTCATGGCCAGCATTGCCACCGGTCCAGTGCTTATCTGCTTTTACGCTCCACTTATTCGTGTCGGTGTTGGTTATCGTGACCTTCGAAAAGCCCTTGCTCTGGTTGTTGTCGTAATACTCGTACGCATACGTCGTGGTAATGCCAGGCGCAGAAGCAGCTGTCTCCTTGACGAAGTACTCCAGCTTGTACGTCAAACCCGTATCTGGATCCGTCTCGTACATGGGGAGGTTGATCCACTTGTGCTTGAAGCTCTTGGTGGGGTCCGAATCAAACTTCAACTCTGCAACGCCGATGGCATTGGGGAACGGCTCGTAGCTTTCAATAACACCCGTGCTCGTGCCCTTCGGTTCAGGCATTTGCAGATGAGAAGTACTGTCCGTTGCCACCTTGTACGCACCGCTCAAGCCGTCGATGGCCTTGCGCGCCTTGTACAGCTGAGCAGTGGCGGTGTAGCTAGAGAAGTCCGTGTCCTGCGGGAAACCGTCCCATATCTTCTCCACCTCCACGCTGGTCTCGTGATTGGTAACAGTTACGATACCTCCGTTGACGCCATCGTTGCTCACATCGCCGCCGCCGGTGAGTGCGTAATCATATGTGGGGCTGGGCATGTACTCTGCCCCGTCGGTAAACACGGACTTCTCACGCACGAAGTAAGCGAGTTCGTACGTCTTTCCGTCCACTGTTTCGTAAAGCGGCAACCTGGTCCACTCCTGCGCCCAATGCTCGTTGGCCGTCTCGTTGTATGCAACATTCTTTGTGTCCACCAACTCGGGGGCGTCGAATTTTCCGTTGCCCGTCACCTTGCGCGGGAATCTCATCAAAGAGTTGGCAGCCACGTTGACGCCATACTCACCGTTCGGGTTTTTGCGAGCCTTCCACAGTTCGAAGGTAACGTGATCGTTGGCTTGGTGGTACGCCTCAGCCGAGTTGCCGCTTTGATCCGCCCAAACCTTGACTGCCTTCACACTCGTTTCGAAGTTCTCGATGGCAACCGACTTCACGCCAGAGTCCTTGTCGCCGGCTGTGTTGTACTCCTCAACGTACCGCGCGCTTGCCGGATACGTTTGGCCATTCTCGGTTGCTTCCGCCTCACGTACGTAGTACACAAGCTCGTACGTCACGCCAAGAAAGTCCTCGTGCGTAGGCAGGTGATTCCACTCGGTGTGCCAAGCTCCAGCGCCATCGTTAAACGCTGCGTCGTACTTAAGCGTCACGCGATCTATGCGAGCCGACGCCAGATAGTCGCCCGGCTCCGCTGCGATCGGGAATGCGAGACCCGACGTCGCGTCTTGCACAACGTCAAAGGTTCCCGAGATGCTCGCGGGGGCCTTGACGGCTTTCCACAGCTCGAGCGTAACGGTAGCATCTGTATGTCCACCGCCACTCCAGGTCTTGGAAGCCTTTACACTGGTCTCGTGATTGGTTATGGCAACGGAACTCACGCCAGAGTTCTTGCCAACTGCCGGATTAACATACGTTGCGTCGTACCACGCGCTGACTGCGCCTTCGGTGTTTGCCGACTCACGCACGTAGTAGCTCACGTCGTAAGTCTCCCCGTCCTTCACGACCACGGTTGGCAGATGCTCCCACTCGTGGCTCCAATTGAATTCGATCACGTCGTAACGCACCGTCTGGCTGTCGACGCGCTCGAAGTCTGCGAACAAACCATTTCCGCTGCTCGTGGGGAACGCTAGGTTCGTAACTTCATCTTCGGCAATACTCACCACGCCTGAATTCGCGCCACGCTTCTTGAGCGCACGCCACAGCTCGAGTGTGACCGTTTGCCCGCGGTGAGCAAGGCTCACGTCGAGTTGCCGCTGATCGTCATACCACGTCTTGGCGGCCTTCACGTTGGTCTCACGGTTGGTAACAATGACGTTCTTGACACCGGACGTCGGATCGCCATCAGCATTGAATCCATCGCCATCGGTTCCGTACACATAGGAGGATGCGGTATCGCCCTCCAACAACTTGTCGTCCACCCTCGTGGCAGACTCCACCACATAGTAGTAGATGTCTTTAAGGTCCGTGGAATCCTCTGCATTCTGCAGCGGCAGGTTACTCCAAGTGTAGGTCCAGTCGGTGTCGGCGCTCACAGCCACATCGTTCAAGATGGCGTTGCCCAACGTATCGTTACCCGAAACCTTCACAACGCCCTGAGGTAGTGCTCGGCCAGTCGTCGTATCGACGGAGAAGGAATCCGGCGTACTACCCGCATCAACCTCGAGCTTGTACAGCGTGAACGTGGCCGTGTCACCCGTGTGCTGTGAGGTCGTATCCATACCAGTGACAGCATCCTGCCACTTCTTCGTGACAGATACAGACGTTTCGCGGTTGGTAATAATGGCTTTCGCTACGCCGGACGCTGCATGCGCGCTGACGCTGCCATCTGCGTATTCGCAGTCATAGACGGCATGCATTCCGGTAGTGACGGGCTGGCCGCTCCTTTCCGTCCCGGTCTCTATCACGAAATAGGTGTAGTCATGACCATTGTTGTCCGTGGTAGGAAGGTTCTTCCATGCGTACTTCCACTCGTCATTCGCATCCTTTCTCACGACGACGGGGTTGTCCGTCACAATCGAGCTGTCCGTTGGCACTACCTCCGCACCGGACGTCGGGAATACCAGACCGTTGTCGTTGGCATCGCTCATCACCGGATCAACACCGGTAGTTGTCGTCGTCCTATAAAGCGTGAACTCAACGGCGTCATTGGCATGGGCATTGGCCGTGGAGGTACGCGCAGCCGCATCCTCCCACTTCTTTTCCACCTCAACGCTCGTGCGCTTGGTGTCTTTGTTTGTGACGGTGACGGTACCGTTGCCTTCCAGCCAGCCGGCTGGGTTGGTGGTAACGACATCATCTCCGTCGACGCTGTATGAATAAGAGTATCCTGCCGTTACGTCGCTTTCTACCACGTAGTAAATGTACGACTTCGTCCCGTCATCGCTCGTAAGTGAAACAGGATTGAACGTTGCCTCAAGATACTCATCTGCGGTAGAGGATGTCCAGGAAAGTGTCTGGGACTGGTATTTACTGCTGTCATTGTTGTAGCTCGAGTCGGGCGTGGCGCTAGAGCTGGATCCGCCCTCAGTGTCGTACACAAATCGCTGGAGCTTGAACGTTGCAGATCCAGGCGTTGCCTCGCCGGGCGTGATCGCATTACCCGCCGCATCAACAAACTCCTTGCGGACCTTTACCGTGGCGGTTGTCTGCTTGTTGGTAACCGTTACAGTTCCGCTGCCGTTGAGCCAATCAGTTCCATCGGGAGACGCCGAAGTAGGCACCGTTACATCCGTGTCGCCAACCTTGTAGCTCGTTGCATAGCCCGCCGGAACACCGGACTCCTCTACGTAGTAGGTGTAGGTCGTTGTGCCGTCCTTTAGCGGATACGGGCTGCCGTCGGTAAACGTTCCCGTCCAACTCTGACTCTCGCTATCGTAGGTAAGCCCACTTAAAGCAATCTCTTTGCTGAAGTCATCGATGGCTGTGGTACTGCCCGAGCTACTTCCACTTCCGTTACTAGTTATGGTTGGATTGGTGGCTGTAAAGGTATGGGGATCATTGTTACATATATGAATCTCGTATATCTTGTAACCTTGGCCGTCGGTATTCTCTGTAGCCCATTGTGCACTTGCCTCTGGCACATCAAATGATATCGTTACAGTCTCTCCATCCACAACCCGATCGAACTCAGTAATCTGTGTTCCGTTGTTTCCAAACCAGTTGTATTGGTTGTGGTCATTGGGGCTGCCTATGGATACATATATCCTTGTGTTTCCTATCTTCGGTATAAGGTCTTGCCCATCATACATTCTGTTGAATGACACGGACACTCGGCTACCAAATTGTGCTGTAGACGAAGCAGCATACGAAGGTTGATAACTGTTTCCTGCATTAGAATTCAATGTCTGGTCTTCCAAAACTCGTATGTTAACGTGGGCATCACCATTAGTAGTCGCTGGAACCGTCTTCAAACGCTTGAGCGTAAACGTTGTATTGCTTGCGGTAATGTCCGCAGGAATCTCTGTCAGGCTGTTCCCATTCGCATCCTTAAAGACCTTTTGAACCGAAATTTCGGCATCGGTCTCGGGAACGGTATTCGTAAAGTCTAGCTCGCCAGTAGCATCTAGCGGGTTGTCCTGCGAATACCCTGCGCCGTCACCAAACGTAGTGGTTACACCCTCAACGTCACACGTCTCGGTAACGTAGTAATATATCGGGTTTTCGTTCTCCGATAGGTCGAATCTAGGCAACTGATTCCACGCGTAGGAATCGGTGCCGTTCGAAAATACTCCGTTCACATGATTCTGTGTGCCACTTTGGTCATAGGCGACATTGACGATGCTATATCGCGAGTCAAGCGCGGCTGCATCAGCAAGCGCGACTTTGGGCTGCAGGAAGCTCAAGCCAGAAGACAAGCCGGAAAGCGCGGCACCAAATTCCCTAGCAATC
>CACXDP010000275.1 GCA_902766445.1 uncultured Coriobacteriaceae bacterium | reverse complement strand
CGAGCTGCCGGATGAGAGCACGACCATTGTCTACCAAGACGACGCTGGTGCCATACTGGGCATGCTCTATGGCGAGATTCAATAGGTGGCGAGGCGGCATGTTCAAGAAGTACTCATTCCTGACACAGGTCGTAGTAGGCGCGCTGGTCGTGGCGGCCATCATTGCGAGCACGACCATCTGGGTGTCTAGAGGCGCACGCACGGCCGCAAACAAAGCTGTGGGCAAGGTGAGCGAATTCTACCTGCAAGAGCTTGCGGGCAGAAGGTCGCAGGTCGTCTCGGGTGTCATCGACTCGCAGTTCGAGCAAATGGGCCGTGCGATAGAGCTCATGAAGCCGGAGGACCTTGTCTCACAGGAAGCGCTCCGCGAATTCATCGGAGAGATCGAGGACCTCTATGACCTGGAGTTGTTTGCGGTTGTCGACGATGAGGACGTCGTTTATTCCCGTTATGCCACCTACATGGGTGGAAGCAGGTACGATTTTCTGACAGATGGGCAGCTCGACGACGGCAAGGTGGTGAGCTCCACGAGTCTCTATGGTGCGGTCAAGCAGGTTTGTCTCGCGATACCCGTATCCGGTCTCTCGCTTATGGGACGGCCCCTCAAAGCATGCTTCGTGCAGGTCGATATCGCCAGCATCGTCGACACGCTCGCATTCGGCGAAGAGGAGGGCGACACGTCCTTCTGTCTGTACTATCGCAACGGCGAGAACCTGACACAGCTGGATTTCGGACCGATTGCTGCGGGCGAGAATCTCTTGGACGTGATGCAGAGCAAAATCGACGAGGATGCTTGGGACGAGCTAAGGCAGAGCTTCTATGATGGTGAGAAAGGCTCGATGGAGTTCGACTGGGACGGAATCAAGGAGACTCTGTATTACGCGTCAATCAAGGATACGAACTGGGTGTTGACGGTATTCGTTGCCGATGATTTGATTCAGGAACAGATTCGTGGCGTCGGTAGTGAGATGATTGCGCGTAGCGCGATTCAGATTGCGGTGACCGGGGTTGCGCTGACGGCCTACCTTCTCTCCATCATTGTACGGATGCGCAGGATCTCGGACAGCCTGCTTGAGAAGGAGCGGCAAAACACCCGCAATGCGAGCGAGCAAGCTCAGCGGAGCGAGGAAGAGCTTGGCGTCATAAAGACGATCGCCTACAAGGATGCGCTGACGGGAGTGCGCAGCAAGTACGCCTACACCGAAGAAGAGGTCATGATTGACGAGGCGATTCGGCGCGGTGAGGCGAGTGACTTGGCCGTAGTCGCGTGCGACGTGAATGGCCTGAAGCATATCAACGACACGCTGGGCCACGCATCGGGCGACGAATACATACGGGCGGCGTGCAAGCTTATCTGCGACCTCTACGACCATAGCCCGGTCTTCAGGATTGGCGGTGATGAGTTCGTGGTGATTGTTCGTGGCACAGACTACGAGCATCGATGCGAGATCTTTGCCGAGCTCAACCGCCGCGTCGAGGAAAACATACCAACTGGTGGCGTTGTCGTTGCGGCAGGCATGGCCGAGCTCGAGTCCGACGACGTGGAGATCCATTCGACCTTCCATCGCGCGGACCAGCTCATGTACCAGCGGAAGTCTCGCCTCAAGGAGCTCGGTGCCCATTCACGGGACTAGTGAAGGAGATACCATGATTCGTTTTGCGATTCTTGGCGCGGGAAACATTGCACATCGCTTTGCAGCAAGCCTGTCCCATGAACATGAAGCGCAGCTCGTCGCCGCCAGTTGCCGCACGCGACAAAAGGCGGAGGCATTCCTTGCCGAGGTGCCTCATGCCGACGGTGCCCGTGCCTATGGCAGCCACGAAGAGCTGCTGTCGGACGCCGAGGTCGACGCCATATACCTGGCCCTTCCGCACGCCTTGCACCGCGAGTGGGCAACCCGCGCGATGCGAGCTGGCAAGGCCGTCCTGTGCGAGAAGCCTGCCATGCTGAGCGCGCAGGAGATGCGAGAGGTCGCCGAGGTGTCGCGCGAGACGGGCGTGCTCTTCATGGAAGCGATGAAGCCGCGCTTCGTGGCGATATACGAGCAAATCATGGCGGCAGTCGAGGATATAGGACCCGTGACGCGCATCGAGGCTACGCTTTGCAACGACATGCTGGGACTCGTGGAGGGCACAGGCAGCTATCACATGACGCCGGGACCTGGCGCAGGCGTGCTGCTTGACTGTGGTACCTATTGCGCGAGCTGGGTCGTTACGTTCTGCCCCGGCGAGCTCGAGCTCGTCTCCGTTGCCGGCGAGCGGAAGAACGGCATTGATGTGTATGCGGACGCCCAGCTCACCAACGGTAGCGTGACCGCACGGCTCGAGTGCGCCTTCGACCGCGCCAAGTCCCGCACGGCAACCATCGTGGGCGAGCGCGGGCGCATCGTGGTCGATGAACTGCATCGACCCCAGCGCGCCACCGTCTATGTAGACGGGGTGGCGCCACGGGTGTTGGACGTTCCATACGAGGTCGACGACTTCTACGGCGAAATCCATCACTTTGTGAGTCTGCTCAGGTCGGGGGAAGCCGAGTCTCCCGTGATGTCCCTCGCGGACTCAATAGCCTGCGCTTCGGTGCTCGACGTCGTCCGTGCGGCGCTCTAGCATGAGTGAGTCACGCGAGCAACGTCTGCCAGTGCTTGCGCCAGTTCACGTAAGCAGAATGCGCCACAAACAAGGGGTGGTGGGGCAAATCCATATTTACAGCAGCCAGAGCGCTAGAATGGATGTAAGAGCACTTGTCATAAGAGGAGACGCACCATGTCAGATTACCTTATCGCTACCGCATCGACATCCGACCTGCCGCGCACATGGCTCGACGAGCACCACGTTCCGTTCATCTCATACAGCTACACGGTCGGTGACAAATCCTTCGAAGATGACTGCAGGGAGGAGAGTCGTGAAGCCGTGTACGCCGGTATGCGGAAGGGTGACCTTCTGAAGACGTCCATGATTGGTGAGTTTGCCTACGTCGAGTTCTTTCGGGGCCTGATGGAGTCCGGTAAGGACGTCGTCTTCCTCGACATGTCGCAAAAGATGTCCTCCTCATACGGGAACTCCCTTTTGGCGGCGGAGCAAGTCCGCGGAGAGTTTCCTTCGCAGGAACTCTACGTTATGGATACCCGCTGCATATCGGGTGGACTTGGCACGCTGGTCTTGGAGATGGTGCGACGCAAAGAGGCGGGGATGGGTTTCCGGGAGGTCATCGATTGGGGCGAGGAAAACAAGCTGAAGGTTGTGCACCGCTTTACCGTAGATGACCTGAACTACCTGAAGGCGGGAGGCCGCGTGTCGAATGCGGCGGCGCTCATGGGGACCATGCTCAACATCAAGCCCGTGCTCTATGTGCCTGATATTGGCACGCTCGAGGTCGTGAGGAAGGTTCGTGGGCGCAAGGCATCACTCAGGGCGATACGGGACGGCATCCTCAGCGACCTGTCGAAGATTGATGCCACGGGCGTGGAGATACACATTCTGCACGTCGACTGCCGTGCGGATGCTGAATTCGTGCGTGACGAGCTGTTGCGGGCCTATCCGCAGCTGGGAAGAGTCACCGTCAGCAACCTCGGGGTGGTTATCGGGGCCCACTGTGGGCCTGGCCTGATCGCGGTGTTCTACCTCTGTGGTGGCCGTAACCCGGAATAGCTGCCTGATCTGCGAGTTTGTTTGCCGCGGCCATGTCGCAAGCAGCGCTTAGTCGTGGAACTTCTGACGGATGGCGTTGATGTCCTCGTAGCGCCTCTGGAACGCCTTGACGACGGCGGGGTCGAACTGGGTCCCTGAGCAGCGTACGATCTCGTCGTAGGCCTCTCGGTCGTCCCAGGCGTCCTTGTAGGAGCGCCTGCTAGTGAGGGCGTCGTATACGTCTGCCACGGCGACGATGCGTCCCTCGAGACTGATTTCTTCGCCCGCCTTGCCCTCGTTGTAGCCTTTGCCGTCCCAGCGCTCGTGATGGTCGACCGCGATTTTGCGCGAGAGAACCATGACCTCGCCCTCCACGTTGTCGAGCAGCTGCCCGCCGTAGGCGGAGTGCATCTTGATGGTGGCGAACTCCTCGTCGGTGAGGCGACCGGGCTTGTCAAGAATCTCTGATGGAATCAGGAGCTTGCCCACGTCGTGCATCGTGGAAGCCAGTCGAATCTCCTCAACACGGTCGGGCTCGATACCCATCTCCTCGGCGATGACTCGCGAGTATTCCGAGACGCGCTTGATGTGCTGTCCGGTCTGGCCGCTTTTGTTTTCGGTGATTTCTGCGAACTGGACGACGAGTTCTTCTTGGATGCGGTTGGTCTCGTCCGCCCTTTCTTGCAGGTACGCGCCGTATTCGATGATGTAGGAGATGAGATTCGTGACTAAAAAGAGGCTAACCGCGACGATGACGTTCCACAGGATGAGGGGGATGGTCAGCCAACGCAGATGATGCAGGCTTTTTGCGATGTCCGATCGGAAAAGTAATCCCCCCCTTGAAATGTCTACGAGATAGTGCTTGGCAATGCTCACGATGGCAAAGAGAAACACGTGCGTGATACCGAAAGTCAACGCTTTGACAGCGAGCCTGTTGCCTGCGAGGAGGGACATGAGCAAATCGTCGCGCACAAGAATCTCAAAGATGCCGTTGTTGGTCGCCTCGGACAAGAATCGTGTGGGCACGGGTGCCCCAAGG
>CACXDP010000274.1 GCA_902766445.1 uncultured Coriobacteriaceae bacterium | reverse complement strand
GCGAGCTGGTGTGGTCGGGTCAGGTGGTATCGTGGGCGGCGCGTCTCGAGCAGCTGTGGGCGGACGTTGAGAATGCGAAGACTCCCGAGCCCGAGCCGGTGGAGGTGGCACTCTCGTCCCACAAGACGCCGCTGCCCCATCGCATCCTCGACGGGTTTGCCAAGCTCATGAAGCGCGACGAGCCTGAGGAGATGGTCGAGGAGCCCAAGACCGAGCAACCCGACAAGCTCTGGCAGGCTTGGGAGGCGCTGCTGGCTCACTACGGCACGCGCCCTGGCCTGCTCTTCCGCTCGCTCACGCGCCTCGCCAAGCACGACTGCCCCAAAGACCTGCTGCGCCCCGTGGTGCTCGACAACGCCGGCGGTTACTCGCTGCCCACCCTGGTTCGCACCCTTACCATCATGAGTGAGGAGACCCCCCAGTATCGCATGGCGCTCAAGGGATACGCGAACTGGGCGATTGAGAAGAAGGGCGAGGATGAGCCTGCCGAGGTCGTTGTCGAGCTCATGCGCGAGCTGCTCATCCCGCGGATGCGCCTGCTCGAGACGCCCTTCAAGGGCAAGAGCGTCTATCTGGACACGCAGGGCATCTCGCTTGTGGGCTCGATCCTCATGCCCAACGACACGGGCAACACGGGCACTGCCTGGCCGCCCGTCGGCATGGCGTACGACCTGCCCGATGACCAAGCGGTGCGCTTCTTCACCTTCTGGGACGAGCGCTCGCGTCGCGTGGACGTGGACCTGCACTTCATCGGCATCAAGAAGAGCGGTGCATCGGTTAACATCGGATGGAATTCCAGCTACAACACCTCGTGCATGGTGTCCAGTGGCGACATCACCACGAGTCAAAACTCTGTGGAATACCTAGATGCCGACATGGGCGCGGCGCGCAAGGACGGCGTGTACTTCGTGGTGCAGACGCAGCACATCTTCTCGGGCGCCCCGCGTTGGGAGGAGATCTCCACCTGCTACTCCGGCGCCATGGCCGTGAGGGAGACTGGTGCGGACGTCAAGATCTACAACCCGGAGAACCTGCTCTTCCGCGACGATCTGACAGGCAGCGGCACGCGCCTGGCGTATGCCGTCGTCAACTTCCCCAACCACTACGTACGCATCATGCGCGGGGCCGAGCTGCCGCTCGGCGACGTGGGCTTCGCGCTCGGCGACTACCTGGCGGCCCTCTTCGAGGCGCAGGACGTGACGCTTGTTGCTGCACCTGAGGAGGCCGAGGTACGCGTTTGCGTTGGCAGGAGTGACGACCCGACCGTGGTCAGCCTCTTTGACGAAGGCTTCTATCTGGGATAGGGCTTCACTCCAAGGAGTGGCCACCCAAGGTGGAGACCGCCTGCAACAGTATTCGCTGATGACGAGTTGCTGCGTGACCCTTGACCATGGGTGTGTAAGCGCCTAATATGGATGCTATCACTGATAGCTAGGGGATGCTATGGCTGCAGCAATCGCACAGGTTAACGTGCGCATGGACAGACAACTCAAGGAACGAGGAGACGCCACGCTGAGCCTTGTGGGAAGCTCTCCGGTCAAGATCATTCGTCAACTCTGGGAGCGCCTCGCTGCGGGCGGAGATGCCTACGAGCGCATCATAGAAGTGTTGTGTCCGGCCCAGGATGTGGCGCCCGCGATCGAACCACACCAGTGTGTTATGCGCTCGACAAGTCTCTTTTGGGACTTTGGGGCATCACTCGGCGAGGACTTGCCTCAATTCGAGCCCGACCCGCGACCAACCTCGGAGATTCTCGAGGATGCTGAGTGGGAACTTTTGAAGGAGAGGGGGCTCGCGTGAGGGGCAGGCCGCTCATCATGGTCGATACCAATGTTTGGGTAGACCTCTATGTCCCAGGTCGTCCAAACCGCCAGGGCTCACTTGCGTTCTTTGAGGAGGCAATGCGCTCACGGGCCGAGATTGTCTTCACGCTCGAGATTGCGCGGGCGGTCTTTCGCATCGTAACGTACGAGGCGAAGCGATGGGTACGCCAGGGAAAAGGCGAGCTCAGCGAGGCATACGCACATGCCATTGCAAATCACGCATGGGATTTTGTTCAGGATATGCAGGAGTACGGCACCCCCGTGGGATCGTCGACGCCCGACCTCTGGATGGCGTCTAAGCTGCGCGACGCGCATCCCGAAATCGAGGACAACCTCATCGTCGCTGCCTGCATGCGCCTAGGTACCGACTATCTGGTGACGAACGATGTCAAACTCCTTCGCCATGCTCCCGTGGCAGCCGTAGACCCCCAGATGATGACGCGTCTTCTGCAGATAGCCGCCTAACACACGCAGTTAGCTACCATCTAGCAGGCCGCTTCGTTATAGCGTTCCACGTCCAGTAATTGCTCCCTGTGCGAGACGGTTACGGTGGACACCATCGTCCCGAAGCAGTTGACGACGCCGATGAAGAGATCCATCACGGCGTCGATGCCGATGATGCAGGCCAGCGCCTCCGACGGGACGCCGAGTTGGAGCAGCAGCGCGGAGAAGGCGATGAAGGCGCCTCCCGGTACCCCCGGCGTGGCCAGCGTAATCACGGAGGCGGAGACCAGCAGGGAGACGACCCCGGCGACCGGGACCTCGATGCCGAACAGCTGCGCGATCAGCAGGGCCGTCGTCGCCCGGTAGAAGATGCTGCCGTTCTTCGAGAAGATCACGCCAAGGGGGAGCGACAG
>CACXDP010000273.1 GCA_902766445.1 uncultured Coriobacteriaceae bacterium | reverse complement strand
GCTGACGGACCTGACCTACACGTTCTCGGGATGCAACAAGCTCACGACTATCTACGCCGACTCAACATGGGCGCTTCCTTCGAGCGGACTCACTGGCTCGCAGTGCTTCTACTCCTGTTCCACGTCGCTGGTTGGCGGCAACGGCACCGTGTGGTCGAGCTCGAATACCGGTTACTCGTACATGAGGATTGACAGAGCTGGACAGGCGGGGTACTTGACCACAGCCTAAATCATCAGGACAAATAAGCAACCAGCGCGTTCTTGTTTATACGAACCGAACGGCCTATCTTAAACGATGGCAGCTCGTTCTTCATGCAAAGCCTGCTCACCGTACGATGACTTACTCCGAGGATGCCTGCCGCTTCTTTGACTGTGAGCAGGACGGGATATCCCTCTAGGAGGTCGGCTTCCGTTCCGTATGATTCGGCTATACCACTTGCGGTGGCCGCCTTCCAGGATGGCTTTGGAGGTGACACACAGAAGCTGCCTGAATCGTCCTGCATGACGGTGTAGCCGACAACTTCGAGGGCTTCGATGGCGCACTCCAGACCAATGCGCTTGCGTTCAAGCAGCTTCTCGGCAGCTTCCGCCCTCAGCTCATTTAAGGTTGTCCTCTCGTTCTTTTCGCCCATCCGAACTCCTTCCAAACAAAAGGGCCAGGATTTCTCCCAGCCCTGCTGAACCCATCCTGCATTGCCCACGCAAAGTTTACTTTCTACTAGCTTCAATCAAATCGTCGGGAGAGTTCGGCATCTCGCCAAGGAGAGTCGACTTCCACCATTCGGGCGACATGCACCCAGATGCGCAGAGCATATCCAGTAGCATGTCCTGTGCCTTGGGTGGGAGCGACTCGAAGTCTTCCCTGAGCGCAGCATCGATGCTGTTCGTGGTTGCCTCCATCTGCTCGCAGATCTCCCGCTTCTCTTCGAGCGAGAAGGATTGCGGCGAGCCGAGGCAGACGTCCGCCTTTAAGTAGGCGAGCTCGTGCTCCTCGTGGAGTTTGTTCCATTCATTGTTGGTCTTCATGTCCGGTCCTCCTTCATTCTTCTTGGCGGTCTTGTTTCGCCCCATCCCCGAAAGAGGGGATTTTCGCAAGCCCTATGCGGTTTTATGGAGTCCCTTCGAGTACCACTACTTTGTCAAAAGTCCTGTTCAGAGCCTTGCGGACATATGTCACCTGGCGCTGACACGGAAGAGGTCACAAGTTCAAATCTTGTAACGCCCACCATAATATCGCAGGTAGATGGTATAAACCATCTACTTTTTTGTTTTGGACACTAAACGGGACACAAAAGACGGGAGTCTCGTCAAGGGGGTCAATTCCTAGTGTCGCAATCGCGCGGCGATTCGTCTGTGCCGCGGTGATGGGCCTACGGGTATCCGTTGCGTCGGTGGTGTGAACGGTGAGGTGAGTCGTCGCGTTCAGTTCCGGCTCGTCTCCAAGCGTATTCCGAGCTGCTCGAGCTCAGCGATGAGCCCATCGTATGAGGTGAATACAATTCCCTCAAAGCCGAGCCGCTTTGCCGCCTCGACGTTCTCGGTCGCATCATCGACAAAGACACAGCTCTCGGCCCGCAGGCCGTACTCGTTGCGCGCGCCTACGCAGGTGACACGATGCAGGTTGTCTTCCGCGCCAAACAGCGCGACAACGCCAACCTTCAGCCGTATTTGAAGAATTCGCGCACCGTTGCCTCTGTGCCCCATCAGGCGCATTCGGAGTTCCGTTACACGGACGGGGAGACCGCAACGGCTGAGTCACCCATTGAACACGTCAATTTCGCCGTAGGCGGAAGCTCTTCGACGACCACGACAAGAACCAAGGGCGCAACGACCACGACGGTCAAGCAAAACAGTGCACTGGCGAAGACCGCTGACCCGACCAGCATCGCGCAGTCGCTAGTCGCCTGCGGTCTAGGCGTGGTGGCGCTCGCGTCGGGTGCGGCATCAAGGAGGCGTCGGAAGTAGTCGCCTGACCTCACAATCTAATGGCTCCTGCCAGTCGCAAGCGACCTGCCCCCTCGTCACAATGTGACAAGGGGGCAGGTCGTCCGACAATCGCTTTTGGAACCTATGCGTAGTGTATACATGTGATAATGTATCTATGCCATGTTATATCCAAGAGGAAGGAAGATTCTGAATATGGACGGCAAAGAGGAAGTCTACGAGGTTCTCTCGCAGGGCGAGAAGGCCGTTGCGGGAATGACGTATCTGTACTGGTCGGAGGGTCTGCCCAGCGAGGTGTATGAGGCTCGGACAAAGGTCCCGTTCGATCAGGACCTTCTTGACCTTGCCATTGCTGACGCAATCGCGCGGCACCCCTACTTCGGCGTGCGGTTTGAGGAGCGCGACGGCGATTTCTACGTGTTTAAGAATGACGAGCCGCTGAAGGCGATTCGCACGGATGGCTATGTGCCTCTGGGCGGGCATACGAACAACTACCATCTGATGGGCGTCACCTTTACGGATGAGTTCGTGCGTCTCTCGTTCCACCACGCACTGACGGATGGGCGCGGTGCCAGAACCTTCTTCGAGACGCTTCTCTCGTACTACAGCGACTATGCAAATGCTGATGACATCGATGAGGTGAAGACGCGTCACGCCGAACTTGCTGCCGAGCTGTCTGCGGACGAGATGAAGGAGCCCTTTGGACAGAAGTTCGAGGTGGAAGGGTCCGGCGAGGTCGAAGGACTCGAGAAAGAGGGGTTCCATCTCGCTGCGACAGACGACAAGACGGGCCATCGTCGCTATGAACTGCGCTTCTCGCAGGATGAGTTCATGGCTGCCTGCAAGCAGATCGGGGCGACGCCCATCGTTATGCTCAGCATGATGATGTGCCGGGGAATCAAGACCATCCATCCGGAGAGCGATAAGCCCATCATCAGCAACTTTCCTGCCGATGCGCGCCAGATGCTTGGCTGCCCTGTGACCTACAAGAACTGCGTCACGAGCATCTCGCTTCCTTATGGCGAGGCTCAGGAGGCTCTTGAGGACGTTGAGCTTGCGGCGTCATGGCGCGCGCTGCTCAAGGCTCAGACCGACTACGATTACATCGCCAAACAGTTCAACAACATGCGCACCCTGTTGGGCCTTATCGGAAAGGTCCATTCCTACAACATGCGCAAGAAGCTGCTCGGACGCATGGAGAACCTCTCCAAGGACACCTTCTTCATAAGCTATGTAGGCAGGTTCGACCTGCCGAGCGAGCTGGTGAGTGAGGTGCACCTCCTCGGTAGCGTCTCAAGCGGGCTTCTGCTCAACATGACGTGCCAGGATGGGCATTTCGTGATCGATCTGCTGCAGGATTTCGAGTCCGACGCCTACTTCAA
The DNA here is from genome assembly GCA_902766445.1 of uncultured Coriobacteriaceae bacterium. Classification (GTDB taxonomy): domain Bacteria; phylum Actinomycetota; class Coriobacteriia; order Coriobacteriales; family Atopobiaceae; genus RUG440. The sequence continues at coordinate 3,082 of CACXDP010000273.1, read as the reverse complement.
TGCGCTGCTCGCACAGTTCGAGCAGATTGGCGTGTCGGTTGTGGCTTCGGAGGAGATTCTCTTCGAGACGCCTCGCGACGAGCTTGCAGAAATCATCACCGTGCCCGAGAGGCTGCGGGACAAGGTAGGGGAGAAGCTCGGCGGCCTTGCCGAGGCGGTAAAGCGGTCCACGCAGGCTGCGAAGCAGCGCGAGGCGCGTTCGAGGGGTCTGTCTGCCGAGATATCGGCTCGGTATACCCAGCAGTATTGGGACTGGACTACGAACACGATGAAGCAGCTTGATCCTGACGCTGACTTGTCTGAGACGATAGAAACGCTCGTGGAGAACACGCCATCATTGTTCGTCCGCTAATCGAATTCCTGGCCGCGTTTCCACAGTGGGCTCGCGATAACGATGCGTGAGCGAAAGAGCTCCCCGCGGCAAGTTTCACAACTTGCCGCGGGGAGACTTCCCTTCCCAACGAATGGACAATCAATGCTACCAGCGAGTCCCCAGCAAGCCAAGACGCGCGAAAGCCAGAGCGGCGGGATCGCGGCGAGGCTTGGCGAAGTCCTCCCAGAACTCGTGCCAGCGGGCGCGGAATGCGCTTCCCTTGCGTGTTGCCATGATTGCCTCCTTACGTTTGGGTCATCCTTTCCCCAACTAAATATTACGACTCTGTTACAACCTATTCAAACTGTTAATATCGATACTTGGCACAAGCAGAGACTGTAACTGACTACGTTTCCAGACCGCGGTCCTACGATGGGCCAGCGGTCAGGAACGCGGTGGCTGCTTCCCCATGACGGGAATGCGTCCATCGAGGCGAACGGAGACGCTCATGAACTTCTCGAGTATGGACTACTTCGTGGCATTGGCCGAGGAGCGCAGCTTCACCCGTGCTGCCCAGCGACTCTCCGTTACCCAGCAATCGCTCTCGGCACATATCGCGACCGTGGAGCGTGAGCTTGGGGTGCGGCTCGTCAATCGAACGGTACCGCTTACGCTCACCTTTGCAGGTGAGGTGTTTCTTGGTTACGCGCTTCGCTTTCAGGCTACTCATCGGGCCCTTCTGCAGGAATTCGCGGACATCGCCGGTGACGAGCGCGGCCTTCTGGGAATCGGCATTGGCTCGACGCGCGGCCACATGCTCCTGCCTGAGGCCATCGCTGAGTTCAGGCGGGGTCATCCTGGGGTGGATGTACGCATTCGGGAGGGGGAGAATGACGAGGTCGTCGAGGACCTTCGCACGGGGAGGATCGATTTGGCGATTGCGACCATCCCCGAGGGTATGGCGGGCATCGAGGCTCGGCCGCTCAGGCGCGAACAGTTGGTGCTGCTCGTCTCGAAGGAGCTGCTGCGGACGCGGTATGGTGATGAGGCGCGAGAGCGGGTGGTGGAAGCATCACGCACGCATCGTCTCGCGCCGATAAGCGAGTGCCCGCTGCTCATGCTGGGCCGTCGCGACGAGGAAGGTGACCTCTCGCGCAGAATCGTGGAACGGTCGGGCATCGATGCAAACGTGGCCGTTCACTCCGAGAACTCCGAGACGTTGGTTGAGCTTGCGGTGAGAGGCGTGGGCGCCTGCTTTGTTGAGCTGGGCATCGTGAATGCGATGCTGGACGAGCGACGTATGCGCAACATGTGCGTGGTCGACTTGGGGCCCGAGGCTGTGGTGGAGATGCAGGTCGGGTGGAGGAAATCCGGACACGTGTGGTCGGTTGTCGAGGCGTTTGCCGATCTACTCGTGAAGCAGGTGCAGCGGGACGTGAGCGTTGCGGCACCATAATGGGAAGAAGGGGATTACTTTGACAACCAAGCGTCGCAAATGGCCGTTCGTCATCCTTAGTGTGCTGGTGATGCTGCTGCTTGCCGGCGTGGCGTACTTCTCGGACTATTACCGTGCGGACGATGTGGCGCTTGCCGCACTGGAATCGGATGCCGATGTGACGGTGGAGGAGACTGAGTACGGCTGGCGCTTCGACGGTCCCTCGACCACAGCGGCGTTGGTCTTTTACCCGGGGGCCAAGGTGGAAGCCAGCGCCTACGCCCCTTTGCTGCATTTGCTGGCGCACGAGGGCGTGGATGCCTGCTTGGTGCGGATGCCGCTCAACTTCGCCTTGCTTGACGGCGATGCTGCCGCGCGTGTGATGGGTGAGCACGACTACGACGACTGGTACGTGGGTGGCCATTCGTTGGGTGGCGTGGCTGCGGCTGGGTTTGCCGCAGACCATGCCAGCGAGGTGCGGGGCGTAGTGCTTTGCGCCTCGTATCCGAACGAGAAGCTCGACGAGGGCTCCGTCGAGATTCAGGTGCTCGGCGCGCGTGATGGCGTCATCGATCGAGAAAAGGTCGAGTCGGCGCGCGCCTACGCACCCGAGACCTTCGTCGAGCGCGTCATCGAGGGTGCCAACCATGCTCAGTTCGGCAGCTACGGCAAGCAGGATGGAGATGGTGAGGCGACCATCACGCCGGAGGAGCAGTGGCGCGCGACGGTAGGTGCCATAACGGCTGCCATCGCGGAGGATGTCGCCGACGTCTCCGGTGGTGCCGACGTCTCCGGTGGTGCCGACGTCAACGTCGTCTCCGATGCTGACTGACGCCAGCCACAAGGTTCATGGCCACTAAGCGTGCGTACTTCGCCCGTTGTGGTCAGGCTCCGTGCGGCTTTTGAGTGGGACGTGGGTCGCCGGCTTAGGGTGGTACCAATCGTCCGATGAAATATGCATGTTTGGGACCGAGGCCATCGACGACCTGGACGAGCTGGCTGACCTCGACTTCTAGCCGCGCATGCCCGAAATCACATTGCGCATGCGGGTCGGGATGGTGCGCGGGTCGACTCCGAACGCACGCCAGACCATGACCTCCATGCAGCCGAAGATCGCGAGATAGCACGCCACCGCGAGCGCCCATCCGCCAGCCCCGATGCCAGGTGTGGCGAACATGACGATGGCGATCGAGCTCGGCAGTAGGCACAGCAGCGCCGTCGCCATGCCGGGCGAGTACGGGCGCGGCAGGTTGTGGATCCTGATGCCCACGACGTGGATGACGGCCTCGAAGAACCCGAGGATGGCGGGGATGCCCGCGAGCCAGGGCGCCCGC